>JALZND010000604.1 GCA_030857845.1 Bacteroidota bacterium
ATATTCACCCATTCTATCATTCTATCATTCACTCATTCTATCATTCTATCATTCTATCATTTTATCATTCTATCATTTTCACCCATTTTTCGTTACTTTTACTGGATTTTACCACGGTTTCAATAAATGCCATTCCCCGTATACCATCATCTATGGTTGGATAATCCTGATAAATAGGATCTGGTTCTTTGCCTTCCAATCTTGCTCTAAGTGTATATGCAAAGTTTCTGTAGAGATTTGCAAATGCTTCAATATATCCTTCCGGATGCCCTGCAGGAATTCTGGAATGGGCTAAGGCTGATTTGGAAAGATAGCCATGATTGCCACCTGTTCTGTAAACTTCAGTAGGCTTATCAATATGTTTTACCAAGAGTGTATTTGGCTCCATCTGAAACCATTGCAATCCTCCCTTTTCACCATAAATTCTGATATTAAAATCATTCTCTTCCCCAACACTAATCTGACTGGCATGTAAAATACCTTTGGCACCATTATCAAATCTTAACAGGACATTTCCGTCGGTATCCAATTTTCTTCCTTCACCAAATGCAGTTAGGTCTGCGCACATTTCTTCAATTTTTAAGCCAGTGATATATTCTGCAAGGTTTTCGGCATGTGTACCGATATCTCCCATGCAATTACTGATACCCGCCCGGTTTGGATCTGTTCTCCATTCAGCCTGTTTTGAACCCTCTTCTTCAAGCTTTACCGCAAGCCACCCCTGGGGATATTCCACAACAACTTTTCTAATCTTACCCAGCTTTCCCGACTTTACAAGATTCCTGGCTTCCTTAACCATAGGATAGCTTGTATAATTATGAGTGAGAGCAAAAAGAAGCCCGGATTTGTTGATGATCTCTTTCAATTCTTTTGCTTCGGCAAGTGTATAAGTTGCAGGTTTATCACAAACTACATGAAAACCATTTTCAAGGGCCATTTTGGAAGGTTCAAAATGCATGTGATTAGGAGTAACAATGGAAACAAAATCCATTCTTTCTCCTTCCGGCAATCCTTTTTCTTTTTGGATCATTTCTTCAAAATCACCATAAACCCTTTCAGGTGGTAAATACAATTCTTCACCAGATTCTTTAGACTTCCGGGCATTGCTGCTGAAAGCACCACAAACCAATTCTATTTCTCCATCTAAAGTTGCAGCCATCCTATGAACCGAGCCTATAAAAGCACCTATGCCTCCACCTACCATCCCCATACGTAACTTTCTTCTCATCGATAAAAAATTAAGATTAAAAATTAAACCATGTAATAAATGTAAATATAACACATATATTACAAAAAAAATGAAAGATGGTTTTAGTTTCAAGAACTTCAAAAAAATTTATCTTTCAGTTTACAACAATACAAAATTTGGCAAAGTTTGGCAAAGTTTTAAAATTGTAATTCTTATATTTTTTTAGAATAAAACTGAACTTGTTATTTCGTAAAATTTAATATTTAGAATAATTATTAAAAATCAGTTACCATTTCAACTTATAATATTAAAATTTTTCTCCTGTAAATTTAGATTTGATTAAAATATTTATAATTTGCTCAAATAAATAGGCTGTATGAACTTTTTTAACATTTTAAATAATTGTAAATAAAAATATCCAAACCAATGAACGAAAACCTTAATAAAAGTGCCTTGTTTAATGGGAGTTGCTTTGCACTCATCACCACAGCTTTTTCATTTTCTATCAGAGCAGGGATACTTCCCCAATTAGGTGAAGAATTTGGTCTTTCTGCTGAACAGCTTGGTTTTATAAACTCCATGTGGTTTTTAGGATTTCCTATATCTATGATTATTGGAGGATTGGTTTACCATACTGTAGGTCCAAAAATGATCATGACAATAGCCTTTGTAGCCCATACTTTAGGAATTGTATTAACCATATATGCAGGTGGATATGCGACTTTACTTATTTCTACACTGTTTATTGGAATTGGTAATGGTTGTACTGAAGCTGCCTGTAATCCAATGATTGCAGATATGTATTCAGGGCTTAAAATGAATAAAATGTTAAACAGGTTCCACATGTGGTTTCCAGGTGGGATTGTTCTTGGAGCACTTATCTCCAAATTCATGACTGACTTCGGGCTTGGATGGGAAGTACAAATGTGGGTGATTATGATACCTACTGTAATATATGCAGTGTTGTTTTTCGGAAAAGCTTTTCCAGAGCCACAAGTGGAAGGCGCAACTTCTCTTGGAGAAAACTTTAAGGCAATGTTAAGTCCGCTT
>JALZND010000182.1 GCA_030857845.1 Bacteroidota bacterium
CTGGGCCTGCGCATAGCCAGAGTTTGTCTGAAGTTTGTATGGACAGGTCCAGGTCGTGGGTAGATATCAAAATGGCTTTTTGGGTTTCATTGGCCAGGTCCCGGAGCAGGTTCATGATCTCCACCCGGTTACTCACATCAAGGTGTGCAGTAGGTTCATCCAAAAACATAAGCACCCCATCTTGCGCCAAAGCCCTTGCAATCATTGCCTTTTGTAATTCGCCGTCGCTAAGCTCCTGTATTTTTTTTTCTTTAAGGTGATTTATAGAAGTTAACGCTATAGAACTTTCAACAATAGCTTTATCTTCTTTGGTTAGGTTGCCTGTCCAACCTGTAAAAGGATATCGTCCCAGGGAAACCAATTCGAAAACATTCAAATTTCCACCAGGTATTTTTTCTGTTAATACAAGGCTTACAAGTCGTGCGAGCGCATCTGTTTTATAACTTAAGATGTTCTTTTGTTTTATAAATACTGTACCAGAAAGAGGTTTCTGTACAGCAGATAAGGTTCTGATCAAGGTAGATTTTCCGATACCATTTGGGCCCAGCAAACATGTAAGCTCGCCTCCCCGAAGTTCAAGTTGAAGCGACTTTAGGACAATATTTTCCTGCCGTCCTTTTTTGTAGCCTACGGTAAGGTTTTTGGTATTTAAAAGAAGTAATCTTTGGTGCCTGGACATATCAGAATGAACTTCTTAAATTCCTTTTCTTTATAATAAGCCAAATTACCAAAGGTGCGCCCAATAAAGAGGTTATTGCATTGATTGGCAAGGTATAGTCACTTCCCGGCATTTGTGCAATGCTATCGCACACAAGCATTAAGATGCCCCCCATCAAAAGGGTAGCTGGCAAGAGTATTTTATGATCGGCAGAATTAAAGAGCAACCTGGCAAGATGGGGCACGGCAATCCCCACAAATGCTATGGGCCCACAAAAAGCCGTTATAGTGCCAGCCAATAAGCTGGTGCTCAATATGATCCATATCCTTACTTTATTCATGTTCAAGCCCATGCTCCGTGCATAATTTTCACCCAAAAGCAAGGCATTCATATGTTTTATCAAGAAAAATGAAATTAACAATCCTGAAAAAACCGCTGGGATGAATACCCATAATTCATCCCAATTCATTCCACCAAGATTGCCAAAGGTCCATATTAGGTAAGCCTGTATCTGCCTTGCATCACTAAAAAACTGGAGCACTCCAACGAGCGCACCTGTTGCACTGCCAAACATTAAGCCGATAATCAGCAAAGCCATGCTGTCTTTGACCCTCAAGGAAATGAGGACTACAAATATCAAGACCAGTGAAGCCCCAACAGTTGCTGCAAGGACAATTAGCCAATTGCCCATAAAATTAAGGTCAAAATACATAAAACTGATATTAAACCCTGCCATAACCAGTATTGCCACCCCCAAACTTGCCCCGGAACTGATGCCTAACACAAAAGGCCCGGCCAGCGGGTTGCGGAAAAGTGTCTGCATTTGTAAACCACTTACAGATAAACCGGCACCCACTACTATTGCTGTTACAGCTTTTGGAAGCCGGAAATTAAAGATTATGTTTTCCCAAACCACTTTTTCACTGCTTCCTCCTGATAAGATGGTAATTATTTGGGACAAGGGTATATAAACAGAACCAAGGGATATATTAGCCAGAAAACAAAAAACCAACAAAAGGATCAAAAACCCAAAAACTGAAAAACTGCTCTGTTTTGGTTCTTTCATTTTATTATGATGTAGGTGAACCTGCTTTTTTAGGCAATCTTTTATAGAAATAAAGCTTGTGCCCTGGAAGCAAATCAGGGTGAAGGATTTTTATCAGGTCTGCAAGGATTATATCAGGCCGGGCATATCCCAATTCCATATATTCATTTCCTCCTTTTTCACCCATCCTGGCATTGTAGCTGTAAACATTTTCTTCTTTGTAAGCTTTAAATTCTGTATACCTGATGTCTGCTTGCTTTATTTCTTCAAGGTTTTCAAAAGATGCTACCCCAATCCAGAAATCTGCTTCTGAGGCTTTTTCATATACTTTTTCGAAGTTCAACTCAAGGCTTCCCTGATCGCCTTCCCTCTTCCATAGGTAAGCAGCCCCCGCATGTTCCAGTAATTCTGAGGCCCAGCTTTTTCCTGCCGGAACATACCAAATATCGCCATAAACGATGCCACTATAAACTGTAGGTTTATTTTTAACCTGATGTCCGATAGATTTTAATGAATCGTACTTGTTTTTGATGCTGGTAAAAATAGAATCTGCCTGGGCTTCTTTATTAAAAAAGGCAGCGGTAAATTTGATCCATTCAGCCCTACCCAAAGCAGAATTCTCAAGGTAGTCCGCATTCAATATCACCGGTACATCCATCTGGTTTACCTTGTTGAACATGCCCGTGTTGGAACCTGTCCCGAAGGCCATCAAAGCATCTGGAGAAATATCTGCCAAAACTTCCAAGTTCACACTTCCATCGGGCCCAAGGTCTCGTACATTTCCCTGGTCAATCCTTTTTCTGACAACTGGGGATGAAATATAATCTGTAGTTGCAAATCCTGTAAGTTTTTCATGCTCGCCCAGCATCTCTAAAAACGGGATGTGGGTGGTGGAAAGGCATGCTATGCTTTGTAATGGAATGGTGATGACCTGAACATCTTTATCATGTTCAGGAACTGCATTTCCTTCCTGTAAAAGAAGGTACTTATAAGGTTTTGGGGCTCCTTTCCAAGGCTGGTGCACGGTTACCAATTTATAGCCATCCTTGTACGCTACAGAAAAACCTTTTGCAAAATCTATTGAAACCTCATCCTTGCCTACTTTTTCTAAAGTGTGGATAGCGTCATTTCTTTCATTCTTATTTTGATCGGACGGGCTGCATCCTCCCAAAATAACTAATGATATCAAAAATATTATGATGAAATGTACGATGTGTTTTTTTTGTTTCATATAATTTAATGCGCTGGACCTGACCGGGTATAGATAGAATTTGTTGTTGAAAATATATTTAAGCATGATGTTAGATTGGCAATATTAAATAAAACTTATTGCTAAAATCAAATTTTTAGATAATTTTGCACTGAATTACTGGTTTTCGATGTCCAGTCAGGGATATCGGGATTAAAAGGGAATTTCGTAAAGCCTTGTACCAAGGCCCTATTCGAAGGCTGTCCCCGCAACTGTAAGCTGTAAAATGGTTTTCAAAAACCTAATGCCACTGTTCAGAAATGAATGGGAAGGCTTTGAAAACCAAGCGAGCCAGGAGACCTGCCGTAATTGTTGATTTCAAAGCTTTCGGGTGAAAGGCTGAGAAGATTTAGTGCAACAACTGTTTACCCACTAAACCATCTCATTCTCTTGAATGCTTTGAATTAAATTAAGTATTTAATTTAATTCAAATGCAGTATGTATCTTAAAGAAGCCCTTTTGGGGTTGTTTTGTTATTTTTCGCTTCTGATGCCTGCAAAAGGCCAGCAAGCTCTCCTTTCAGCAGATTCAATTTTGCTGGAAGAAGTGACTGTACTTGCCTTTCCGTTACAAAAATTTGCCGCGGGAAATAAAACCATCCAAATAGATTCTGCTAACATGGCAAGGTTCCGTGGGAATACCCTTTCTGAACTGCTTCAACAAAATACCCCCATTTACTTAAAAACATATGGCAATGGAATGATTTCCACCATCAGCATGCGCGGAACTTCGGCAAGCCATACAGCAGTTTTATGGAATGGTGTGAATATAAACTCTATGTCTTTAGGGTTGACTGATTTTTCCATCGTCCCTATCTTTGGCATTGACAAGATAAGCATTAACCCCGGTGCTTCAAGTGCATTGTATGGAAGCGATGCGATTGGGGGTTCTATCAATTTAGGCTCTCAACCTGAATGGGTCAGGGGTTTTAAAGCGAGCCTGCAACAGGAAGTGGGAAGCTTTGGCAATTATAACACTTCCCTTACCACCAGGTATGGAAAAGGCAAATTTGAAGGAAGGACTTCATTTTTACATAAAAGCCTCGAAAATAATTTTCCTTATGTAAATACAACCAGGCTCTACAAACCTGTAGAACGGCAAGAAAATGCTTCCATTCAGCAAAATGGCTTGATACAAGATATTTATTTCAGAATCTCACCAAACCAATATTTGGCTGTAAATACCTGGTGGAACGCCTCCAATAGGGAAGTGCAGCCAACCATGTCCGCAAGGAACCGTGATTGGCAGAAAGACAGGAACATAAAGTTGATGGCCCAATATCATTATAATACATTGAGTGATTGGAAAGGGCAATTTAAGGTTTCCTATTTCAATGATTTGTTAAATTTCAATGGATCAATTTCCAGGATCGGCAGGTACCATGCTGCCTTTGAACAAGATATTAAACTAATCAATAAACTGGATTTTAAAGTAGGGGCAGATTGGAACCATATCATTGCAGATATTAGTGGCTACGGTTCCCCTGTATCTGAGGATAGGAACGATGCTTTCATCCTTTCCAGATATCGGCCTTCATCAAGATTATTGCTAAGCCTAAATGTAAGACAGCCGTTTGTTTCCGGTTTCAAAGCCCCACTTGCCCCGTCACTGGGTGCAGAATACAAACTGTGGGAGGTCCTTGATCATCAAGCCACCTGGAAAGCCAATGTATCTCAAAACTACAGGATACCTACTTTAAATGACCGTTTTTGGTTGCGCGGGGGGAACAAAGACTTATTGCCGGAGAGAAGCCATAATTTTGAATCAGGGATTTTATACCAGGTAAAGAAGGATTTATATACAGGTGAGACAGAAATAACAGGGTATTTTAACGATGTGCAAAATTGGATCGCGTGGATTCCCTTGGAAAATTACTGGACCGCCCAGAATATTAAAAGGGTAAAAGTAAGGGGAGTGGAAGTTGTGCAAAATTCATCCTGGAATCTGGCCCCGGTATTATTAAAGTTGAACCTATCTTATGCTTATTCAAAATCAACCAATGAACAATCAAATAATAAAGAAGAAATTGGTAAGCAGCTTGTCTATATGCCGCTCCACACCGGTCATATTAATTCAGAAATAAAGTATAAGGAATGGTTTTTTAGCCCCTTGATCAACTATACCGGAGAAAGATTTACTACATCTGAGAATGCAAAAAAACTACCTGCTTATATGCTTGTGGATGTTTTTATAGGTAGGGATTTTAGATGGAAAACCTATAGTTTGACAGCTTTTTTAAGGGTAAACAATATCAGTAATAAAATATATCAAAATTATGAACACCGGGCCATGCCAGGAAGGAACTATATGCTGAGTGCCAGGATATCTATCCTATAGAGGCATTTTTAAGAATTTATATTTTTTAAACTAAACTAAACCAAACCTAAATTTTAATTTACTATGAAAAACTTTAACAAATTTATTTATTACTTTTTACTATTAAGCTTTCCACTATTTCAAGCATGTGAAAACCCTGAAGAGCAAATTCCTGTGGGTGAATATGACCATGGAGTGGTGATTGTTAATGAGGGGAATTTTACAAAATCAGATGCATCTTTAAGCTTTTATAATCCAATAACCAATGAAGTACAAAATGATGTTTTTAATAAAGTCAATGATAGGCCTGTAGGGTCAGTTTTACAATCCGTTCATTTTGTAGATGGCAAAGGATACCTGGTGGTAAACAACAGCAATAAAATAGAGGTGGTAAACGAAGCAGATTTTTCTTCTATAGCGGTCATTGAAGAAGGTCTTGCTAACCCCAGATATTTAGTAACCTCAGGAGGCAAAGCCTATATTTCAAATTGGGGTACTTTTGATGCGGATTTCAAATTGGACCAATCCTATATTGCGGTGGTAGATCTTTCCAACCTATCTGTTATCAAAAAAATAAACACCGAAAATGGGACGGAAAAATTGGCAATAGCTGGCAACAAGCTATTTGCATTAAATAGTTTTACAAATACTATAAGTATTATAGATTTAGCTTCAGAAACCGTGGAAGCCACATTAAAACTGGGGAATAAACCAAATGGAATCACGCTTGACAATAATGGAAAAGTGTGGGTAATCTGCGGGGGAAGCTGGGAAGGTAATGACGGAAAATTATATGCAATCAACCCAAGCGGAAATGTAATTGAAAAAGAAATTGAACTCAATATGAATACTGCCGGGCATCTCCAAACCAATAAAAGCCAGGATAAATTGTATTTTACTTCAGGAAAATCTGTTTATGAATTGCCAGTAACTGCTACAGTAGCACCAGGAGCACCCCTTTTTACCAATGAAAATTTAGGCAGTATCTATAGCCTGGGGATTGACCCCAATTCAAATATATTTTATTTAGGAGATGCTGTAGCGTTTAAATTTAATGGAAAAGTATACCGCCATGAAGCAAATGGTACTGCTATAGATGACTTCTCGGTAGGCATTGGACCTAATGGTTTTTGGTTTAGATAATCATGTTAATTTTAATATAAATGAAGCTCAAAGAAAAAATTTCAATGAGTTGGAGCGGGGGCAAGGATTGTGCCCTCGCTTTATATAAAATTCTTGAAGAAGGCAATTATAAAGTAGAGAGCCTACATACTTCCATAGATTATTCATCAAAAAAAGTAGGCCTTCACGGAATACCGGAAGCTTTGATTGAAGAACAGGCGAGACTTTTACATCTTCCATTAGAAAAAATTTACTTAAACAAAACGGGAAGCAACAGCTCATACGAAGAGGAGCTTTTGCTATTTTACGATAAGCTTCAAAGCCAAAACATAAACAAAATAATAAGTGGCGATATTTTTCTTGAAGACCTGCGTGCCTATAAAGAAGCATTGGCTTCAAGAAAAAATATTAAGATAGAATTTCCTTTATGGGGCATTGATACCCATTCTATAGTAGAAGATTTTTTAGGATTGGGATTTAAAACTGCTGTTTGTGCAGCCGATGGCAATATCTTTCCCGCAGATATAATTGGAAAAATAATAGACCACGAATTTCTGGGCCGTCTTCCTGAGGGAGTAGACCCCTGTGGGGAAAATGGCGAATATCATACTTTTACATGTGAAGGACCTATTTTTAATGGGAAAGTTGATTTTTTGATAAATGGATATTATTCAGAAGATTTTTATTTTAAAACAGAGGATGGCAAGGAGGTGAAAAGGTGGTTTCATTTTGCGGAATTTAGAATGCCTTGAACTCTTGATTAGGTCGCCTCCGTGGCTTGCCCTAGTCAAGACACAATTCGGCATCATTTCCTTCCATTGTCCCCAGACAAGACACGATTCGGCAGGAAATGACCTTATTCTGAGGAGCAAACAAAAAGGCTGATTCATGTCGAAATAGTATATTGTATAGAAACTTGCTTTGTGGCCTGTCAGGGGAC
>JALZND010000605.1 GCA_030857845.1 Bacteroidota bacterium
GATTCCTGAATTAAATATGGGAACTTATGGCTCGTATTTTGGAAGAATCAATGGAAATGTCTCACCGATGTTTCCTGCTGATTACCCGACAACGCAACAGCTTTATCCCACAAGAGCCTTGAATGTTTCATTGTTATGGAAAATCCCATTAGGAGAATTAACCTATCAAGGAGACAAGAAAACATACGATAGCAGGATTCGTCTTAATGAGATTGAAAACACACAGTTTAAAGTCCAAATTAATGAAGAAATTGCCAAGGCAAAGTCTGATTTACAATTAGGAAAAGAGCAAATTGAAACTGCCAAAGAGGCATTGGACTTTACCACAGAAGCACTAAACCAAAGTATTGAAAGACAAAAGTTAGGAACTGCCAAACCTTTTGAAGTCTTTCAGGCACAACAGTTCTTTTTGCAAGCCCAGTTGGATTATTTGAAATCCGTCAGCGACTTCAACAAAGCACAGTATGCTTTGAAAGTGGCGAAAGGTGAAACACTTTAAAATCAAAACAAATGTTTAACAATTTAAAAGTTAAAAAAATCAATAAATCGATAATATCTAAGAAAAGCATTTTACTGGTAAGCACTTGCTGCCAGGTACTGCTTTTCAGTGCTTGTGGTCAAAACACGAAGCAAACATCAGACTCTAAAAACGCCGGTAAACAAGACATCACTTATTTGAACCAGTTGGCTGACGCCAAGAGCCCGTACTTGCAACAACATGCGGACAATCCGGTCAACTGGCATGAATGGGGTCCGGAAGCTCTGGAAAAAGCCCAAAAAGAAAACAAGCCACTACTCATTAGTATTGGCTATGCGGCATGCCATTGGTGTCATGTAATGGAACATGAATCTTTTATGGATAGCAGTGTGGCTAAACTTATGAACGAAAATTTTATACCCATTAAGATTGACAGGGAAGAGCGCCCCGATATTGACCAGATATATATGAATGCGGTACAGCTAATTTCAGGAAGTGGTGGATGGCCATTGAATGCCTTTGCTTTGCCCGATGGAAGGCCATTCTTTGCCGGAACCTATTACCCAAAGGATCAGTGGAAGCAAGTACTCAAACAAATATCAGATGTTTACAAAAATGATCAGGATAAGGTAGTACAACAAGCCAGCCAATTGACTCAAGGAATAAAAGATCAGGAAGTGATCACCCTCCCCGGGGATAGCACCATGGAATTCTCCAAAACAACTTATAAAGCGGTGTTCGCGAATTGGCAAAGCATGATTGACTTCAAGAAAGGGGGCTACAACCGTGCTCCAAAATTTCCCTTGCCTGTAGGCTGGGAATTTCTAATGCAATACCATTATCTTACCGGAAATGAAACAGCCCTGAAAGCCGTAAAGATTACACTTGATGAAATGGCCAAAGGTGGAATTTACGATCAGATTGGGGGTGGCTTTGCCCGCTATTCCACCGATGCAGAATGGTTTGCGCCACACTTTGAGAAAATGCTCTATGACAATGGGCAGCTTGTTAGCTTATATGCTCACGCTTATAAGCTTACCAAAGATGAAACCTATGCAGAGGTAATGAGGGAAACCCTAAATTTCATCGAAAGGGAAATGACCGATTCCAATGGTGGATTCTATTCCTCTTTGAATGCTGACAGTGAAGGAGAAGAAGGTAAATTTTACGTTTGGACTCAAGATGAAATTGATGAGGTATTGGATAAAGAAACGGCAAAACTCATTTCCGATTATTATCAGGTAAAGAAATCCGGAAATTGGGAGCATGGTAAAAACATTCTTTATCGAAAAGCGAGCAAAAAGGAATTTGCTAAAAATAATAAGCTCACTGCGGAGCAGTGGGATAAGATCCTTTCCAAATCAAATGACAAATTGCTAAAAGTAAGAGAAGAGCGCATTCGTCCCTCAACAGATGATAAAATACTGACCAGTTGGAATGCCCTGATGTTAACAGGATACGTAGATGCCTACTTGGCTTTGGGTGAAGAAAAATACCTAAAAACCGCATTGAAAAATGCTCGCTTCTTGGAAGATAACATGCTCAGAGACCAGGGCAGACTGTGGAGAAATTATAAAGATGGTGAAGCAGGGATTGAAGCATTTTTAGATGACTACGCCCTTTTGGTAGATGCGTATATCCACCTTTATCAGGCTACTTTCGATGTGCATTGGCTTCATCAAGCCAAATCCATCGCTGACTACGCCATCGCTCATTTCAAGGACGAAAACAGCGGCATGTTCTTCTATACTTCTGATCAA
>JALZND010000606.1 GCA_030857845.1 Bacteroidota bacterium
ATAAGGTTTTATGAATAAATCGAGGAGAGATTTTGTAAAAAAAACATTAACTGGTGCAGCAGCAGTATCTTTTGGTGGAGTGCTTCCAGGTTTTAATGCCAAAAGTTATGCCAGCATTATTGGCGCTAATGAAAGGATCAAAGTTGCCAGTATGGGTGTAAATAGCCGGGGCTTTGCAGTGGGTATTAATTTTGCCAGTCAACCCGATTGCGAAGTTATTTATTCATGTGATGTAGATAAACGTGCAAATGAAAAATTCGTAGCTGCTGTTGAAAAGGTTCAAAACAAAAAACCAAAGGCAAAAGAAGATTTCAGAAATGCACTTGATGATAAACAACTCGATGCATTACTTGTAACCTGCCCGGACCATTGGCATGCCCCCGCTACCATTTTAGCGCTTCAGGCTGGTAAACATGTATATCTTGAAAAACCCTGCAGTCACAATCCATATGAAGGAGAATTACTGATTGAAGCAGTAAAGAAATACAACAAAGTAGTACAAATGGGCAACCAAAGGCGTTCTTTTCCAAATTCAATAGAAGCTATCAGAGAATTAAGGTCGGGGGTAATCGGCAGGCCTTATTTTGCAAAAGCATGGTATTCAAACAACAGGCATCTATTAGAAGAAGGGAAAGAAGTACCTGTACCATCATGGTTGAACTATGAACTGTGGCAGGGTCCTGCACCTCGCCAGCCATACAAAGATAATATTATACATTATAACTGGCATTGGTTCTGGAATTGGGGAACCGGGGAAGCCTTAAACAATGGCACCCACACTGTTGACCTTGCCCGATGGGGATTAGGTGTAGATTATCCGATATCTGTAAGTTCTTCAGGAGGGCGATATCAACAAAAAAATTGGGAAACACCAGATACCCAGGTTATCAATATGGAATTTGATAATAAAACACTTATTAGTTGGGAAGGACGTAGCTGCAACAACCATAATATAGAAGGTGACAGTGTTGGAGTGATATTTTATGGCGAGAAAGGATCTTTGGTTTTACCGGGTAGTAACCAGTACAGGATCTATGATGAAAAAGGTAAGATCCTAAAAGAAGTAAAAAATGAAATTATGGCAGATGAAAGTCTTAAACTTTCCGATCCTACACAACAACTGGATGTTTATCATATTCGAAATTTTTTTGATGGAATAAGAAAAGGATCCAAATTAAATTCAGACATTGAAAGCGGCCATAAAAGTACGCTACTTGTTCAGTTGGGAAATATTTCTTTAAGATCGGGTCAAAGTTTAAAAATAGATCCTAAAAATGGACATATCATTGATAATGAGGAGGCAATGAAGTATTGGTCACGGGATTATGAACCAGGTTGGGAACCTAAATTAATTCCCTGAGCTGTTTTTTGAATATCAATATTATTAATTGATTGATGAAGTTATTCTTTTTATAAAGATTCAAATTATGTCAAATGAAGATACTTTTATCCTACTGTGTAGCTATAACTTTCATGTTACTTTTTGCACCACAAGCTTCAAAAGCCCAGAACAATACCAGTGATATCATGGCCTCTGAAAAATTAAAGGAAGAAAAACGAAAAGTATTGTATCAATTGCTCGGAAAGTTACCGCAGAGGGATCGTCCAATTTCTGTAAAGGTTTTATCACGGGAAGAAACTGGGGAATTAATCGTAGAAAAGCTTTTGTTTGACTTCAATGGAATAGAACAGGTGCCCGCTTATTTTACCAAACCTAAAAATTCTAAAGGTAAAATTCCTGTTGTATTATTTAACCATTCGCACTTTGGCCAATATGAGGTAGGGAAAGATGAGTTTCTGTATGGCAGAAAAGAAATGCAAAGTCCACCTTATGCGGTTGCCCTGGCTCGGGAAGGATATGCCGGTTTATGTCTGGACACTTGGGGATTTGGCGAACGCCATGGAAGGGCTGAAATTGATATTTTCAAGGAAATGTTATGGAAAGGCCAGGTCATGTTTGGAATGATGCTATATGATAATCTTCGTGCTTTGGATTATCTGGAAACAAGAGATGATGTTGATAATGAAAGAATTGCCACCATGGGAATGTCTATGGGAAGTACCATGTCCTGGTGGTTGGCAGCACTTGATGAAAGAGTTAAGGTAACTGTAGACATGCACTGTTTAACAGATTTTCATACTTTGTTAGAAAAGAAAGCCCTTAATTTACATGGTATTTACTACTATGTCCCTCATTTGTTTAATCACTTTACTAGGTCCGACATAAA
>JALZND010000183.1 GCA_030857845.1 Bacteroidota bacterium
GTTTGAAGTACCTGGCAGGAGCTGGGCAAATTCTGCACTAAGATTAATAGAAGATATTTCTTTTGTTTGTATGAAGGGCAAGGCATCAACCAATTTAGTCAGGAAACGAGAATCTTTTTTATAGTTGACATCAAAACCATATTGGGTGTTCCTGATGGGCTCGTCGCCAATATTTACCCTTGAAACCAGCGGTCTCTCATTTACATATAACATGGTAGCCCCTACATTAAAATCTTCATTAATTACATAATCAAGCCGGGTTCCTAACAAGCTCCTGGTTTGAAAATTGAAGAGATCTGCTTTTTCATAAGTAATCCGGATTTTTTTTCCAGAGCTTAATATATTTTGATTGATAATGCTTACCCTGCCCAGCATGTAGTCAACTGTATAGTCTACCCCGTCTACCATAGGCATATTTCCTGCATAAACCTGAACAGAACCTTCTGCAATGTTTATACCCGGAAGGGCAATTTCACTAGATGAGCTTGCCTGGTATTTTCCATTTATAAAAAATTTGTTTTTCAGGGCTACCTGTTCAGCATCTGCTTTGGTGGTTCTATACAGGGTATCATAAACATATTTGTTAATGAAATTCCTTTCTTCCGGAGCAAAATGTTGACGCAGTTGTGACCCAAATGGTTCTAATACAGGAAATATGATATATCCCTTTTCTATATTTATTGTTAGCCCCGAAACAAAATCAAAATTTCCATCAGGCTGTGGGTCATTCATCTGGTTGAGCCTGTCCAATCCTAAAAGCTGTACAAGCGGCACATCTTTTGTCCTTGCACCTTCATGAATGCTGGGGTTATCAATGCCAGTATTGTCATCCCTATAAATAATCCTTAACTGAAAGCCTTCCGGGTTTATCTGGCTTGCGTTCAGGGAATAAATATTTTTCATCATAAGGTCCCAGGTGGGGACACGTAAATTCACTTTGGCGGGCCTTAGGAGCTTCAAAAATATAGCGTCTGTTTCTGGCCTGTTTTGATAGTCCTCAGAAAGCTCACCTACTTTATAGCGGCTACCATTGTAGGTATATTCATAAGAAACGGCAAGAACCTCATCATTTGCCAATTTTTTGTTCAGGGAGATATACCCCAGCTCAGGGTGGAATTCGTATTCTGTTAAATTTAATTTCCTGGCCTGGTTTACTTTTTCGTAATCCGTTGATTTTACAAAGTTATACGCTGGTTTTTGAAGTTCATTGTCTACAAGTTCAGCATTTCTAAATGCAGTATTTCCAGGAACTGTAAGATTTTTGTATAGCTCGTTTGCATTGTTTGCAGTTGGGGCGTTTTTTGTTCCACTTACATTTCCCACCAGTGGATGATCGCGTCTATGAACTCTTCTTCCTTCTCCAAGATCTGTAAAAGCTACTACATTTCTTAAAGTCTCGGTGTTATTGTTCCTGTTCATAACATACACCTCAATACGGGTTATGTTAATCCCGGATGTTATTTGAGGCATTCTATTGAGCCATTCGCTTCCATTTACGCCATAATTTTCACGGAAAAAGTGCCCCAGGAAAAAGTGCCTGTTATCATCATAATCAGATCCCCTGATTGCAAACTCTTTTCCTTGTACTCCACCCTCAAGTTCTATTTCGTCGCTTCTCCCTCTTTGTGTGGAGGCCACTCCAGTTACAAACAATCTTCCAAACTGAAGCTGGGTTTTTATACCGAATAAGTTTTGCCCGCCAGACATCAAACTATTGCTAACGGGCATGCTTACCGTACCTATTTCTATCTTTTTAATTATATCCTCTTCATATCCTGTATATTCCAGTCGAAGGTCATTTTCAAAATCAAATGAATTATTGTTGTCAAAATTGGCAGTGATCGCCATTTTGTCACCAATTTTACCAATTACATTCATGCTTATCTGTTGGTCAAATTCAAAGGTTCCATTCCTTTGTTGCCTTACCGGGATTGCCGGATTATCAATTCTTTGAAATTTTCCGCCAAAATCCAAAGTTGCAAAACCACTCGGCCTTATGTCTACCAAACTACCCCCAAAGATCCTGTCAAAAACAGGGCTGATATGCAATGGAGGAATGAGGCTCCTACCACTCACAGCACTCTCACCATCCAGTCCAGCAGCACGGTTTTGCCAGTAGTTTTTGAGCATGGAGCGTTCCTGGATTTTAGAATATTCTTCAAAGCTCATGGTAGTAGCAGGACGGTATTGCGTGTCACCAATTTTTTCGTAAATGGTATAGTCCATAGCCGTATCCATTTCGAATTCTACTTTGGATGGGTCACTCAATAACATGGGCGATGGACTGGTTCTTTCCGAAAAAGGATCACCAAATCTATCCTTAGGTTCATAGGTTGATTTTTTTGATCCTTTGTAGGGTTGGTTTTTTGTATCCTTTTTTAGGGTGTCCTGTTTTACAGTATCTTTTTTGAGGGTATCCTGAAATACTTCAAAAGTTGCTTTGCTCAAGTTTAGGGAAGAGGTATTTTTTTCTGCATTTGATGAAAAAATGTCTTCATTTGAAAACAATGATGTCATCAGAATCGTAAACCCTACAAATGAAAATATTAGTTTATTTAATTCCAGCAAAATTGATAGTGTAAAAAGTCTTTAGGATGATTTTAATGCCAGCTTTATAAGTTGTTCTAAGGTAAATTCATTTCCCTCTCTTTTCAAGATAGTTTCCAGGCTTTTTTCTGCCGCAACTTTAGAGATACCTAGCGTAACTAAGGCGGATAACGCCTCATTTTTTATGGTATTGTGAGGTTTTACAGAAATATTAGCAGACTTGTCAATTGAAAGATCCTTTCTGATTTTATCCTTTAATTCTAATATGAGCCGTTGTGCCGTTTTAGCACCAATTCCCTTTACGGCCTGAATGGTCCGTACATCTTCAGACACTATTGCTTCCTTGACTTCTGCTGGTGACAATGAGGATAAAATCATTAACCCTATGGAAGGACCTATCCCTGAAATGGATATCAAATCCAGGAAGAGGTCCTTCTCTGATATTTGTTCAAACCCAAACAATGTATGTGAATCTTCCTTGATATGGAGGTATGTGAAAAGCTTGAGGTTTTCCTGGTCTTTGATGGCACTGTAAGTGTGCAATGAAATACGGATTTGATACCCAATACCACCTACATCTATAATTACATGAGTGGGGTCTTTATATACGAGTTTACCTTTTATGTAGGCTATCATTGATTTTGGGAGGATTGATAATTTTGAGCATCTACAACAGCAATTGCTACCATGTTCACTATTTCCCTTACCGCACTACCAAGTTGCAGGATATGGACAGGTTTTTTCATCCCCATCAATACGGGGCCAATTGCTTCAGCACCTCCCAGGTTCATAACAAGCTTATATGCAATATTTCCTGAGGCAAGATCAGGGAATATCAATGTATTCGCCCCCTTTTCCGCAAGCTCACTAAATGGGTAACTTTCTTTTTGGATTTCTGTATCCAAAGCCACATTTGCCTGAATTTCCCCATCTATGATCAGGTCAGGGTATTTTATTTTTGCCAAACGGGTCGCTTCTTTTGTTTTATCGGGAACTTTGCCTTTGCTTGAACCAAAATTTGAATAGGATAGTACTGCTATCCTTGGTTCAAAATCAAAAAACCTTACTGCTTTTGCTGTCAATCCTATAATATCTACAAGATCTTCTGCAGTTGGATCAATATTAAGGGTGGTATCAGCGAAAAAATATGTACCCTTTTTATTAAATACTATATACATCCCTCCAACTTTTTTTACACCTTCAGCTACTCCAATTACTTCTAAAACAGGGATTACAGTAGAGGGGTAGTCTTTTGTTTGACCAGAAATAAATGCATCGGCTTCACTGAATTCAAGCATCATAGACCCATAATAATTTCTGTCCCTCATAGCTTTCTTGCCCATACTTGCCGATATGCCTTTTCTTTTTCTTCTTTCGTAAAGTAAGTTCCCGAATTTTTCCCTTTGGCTTTCTTCAGTAAGTGGGTCAATTATTTTGCAGTTCAGTTCAAGTTTGTTTTCTGCTATCAACCGCTCTATTTTCTTTTTATTTCCCAAAAGAATAGGGATTGCAATCCTTTCATCCTGGATCACTTGGGCAGCTTTCAAAATTTTTATACTATCGCCTTCTGCAAATACCACTCTTTTAGGATCTTTACGGGCCTGGTTCATGATCCTGGTGATCAGCTTCTGGTCTATCCCTACCCTTTTTTGTAGATCAAGGTGATATTTTTCCCAATTATCAATGGCTATCCGTGCCACACCTGACTCCATGGCTGCCTTGGCAACAGCAGGTGAAATAGTAGTGATCAGCCGTGGGTCTAAGGGTTTAGGGATAATATACTCCCTTCCAAAGGTAATTTTATCGTTGCTATAGGCTTTGTTTACAATTTCTGGAACAAGTTCTTTGGTTAGTTCTGAAAGTGCCTTTACAGCCGCCAGCTTCATGGCTTCGTTAATGGTTGTGGCACGTACATCCAGAGCACCCCTGAAAATATAGGGGAAGCCCAATACATTATTAACCTGGTTGGGATGGTCAGACCTACCTGTAGCCATGATTATATCAGGCCTTGAGGACATTGCCAGGCTGTATGAAATTTCAGGGGTCGGGTTAGCGAGGGCGAAAACTATCGGATCTTTTGACATTAATTTCAACTGTTCTTGCGAAATAATATTTCCAGCAGATAATCCTAAGAATACATCAGCACCAACCATTGCCTCAGTGAGGTTGTTTATATCCCTTAAGGTGACAAATTGTGCTTGGGAATCATCCAGGTTTTTCCTTTTCCTATTAAGCACGCCATCAATATCAAGCATGATAATATTTTCTTTGCGTGCCCCTAAAGAAATATACATTTTGGTACAGCTTATTGCAGCAGCGCCGGCTCCACTTACCACAATTTTTACATCTTCAATTTTCTTCCCAACAAGTTCAAGGGCATTTAACAAAGCAGCACTGGAAATTATAGCCGTTCCATGCTGGTCATCATGCATCACAGGGATCGTCATACTTTCTTTTAGGGCCTCCTCAATTTTAAAACATTCTGGTGCTTTAATATCTTCAAGGTTGATGCCTCCAAAAGTAGGCTCCAATGATTTTATGATTTTTATAATTTCATCAGGATCAGTGGCATCTATCTCTATATCAAAAACATCAATTCCTGCAAATTTTTTGAAAAGCACCCCTTTACCTTCCATGACTGGTTTTGAGGCATCAGGGCCTATGTTTCCCAATCCCAGAACTGCAGTACCATTAGAAATGACCCCTATAAGGTTTCCTTTTGCAGTATATTTATATACGTCTTCTTTATTTTTAGCAATTTCAATGCAGGGTTCAGCAACACCAGGACTATAAGCAAGTGCCAAGTCGGTTTGTGTGCTCAACATTTTGGTAGGCACAACTTCGATTTTGCCAGGTTGGCCCTCCATGTGGTAGTTCAATGCATCTTCACGCCTAATTTTTATGGACATATATTATTGCATTTAAGGTTAATTTTGATCCAAAATCAATTGAGGATAATTGATGGACCAATACCTTCAAAAAATTTATTTATTAAAAATTAACGCAATGTAAAGAAGGTACTTTTTTATTAATAGTTTTAAGCTATAATATTTAATTTTATTTTTTAATTATAATAATTATAATGGTAATTTTCTTAGAAATATAAATAATTGATTATTAACATCGATTATTAAAGATCAAGGACATGCCGGTTTAAATCAATTATGCATAAAAAAAACCCCAAGCCTTCAAGGGCCAGGGGCTTTGGGGTAAATTAAATGTATTAATTTCTAGCCTGAAGTTGATCGGTCGTTTTAAAAGTTCTCAGTATTGTTTCTATTTCCTTTATTGAATTCCTTTTATCTTTTCCTGGGCTATAAACATAACCTTCTATATAATACAATCTTTTAAGGGTTTCGTCAACAAAAATATAGCTTAAAAAAGGGCCGCCCATGGTGTTATTTGATAGTTTCCATAATCCACGGCTTTCTACAGCGTATTTTCCGTTAAAGGTGATTTCTTGGGTTTCCATGGGAATGAGTGTTTCTGTGTCCATATAAACTACATTATCGGTGTCTTCTCCAAGTTTTTTAACTTCAAGATTCCTAAGCTTTAAAATATTTTCATCCTTGAATATTTCTTCTGAAGTATAGTCCTGATATGATATAAATATATTTTTGTCTATGTCACTGCCAAATTCACGGACCCAAATAAAGTTTTCTTTATTATAGACCAATTCATAGACGAGGGGAAACTTGATGGAAAACTGATGGTCACGCTCGAGTACATTTGTTATATTTTTCGCTTGCCTCGAAAATATACTTCGGCTTATTCTTTCTAGTTCCTTTTTATGGAAAATATCCCTGATCTTTTCCTTGTTTTTTTGAATATTTTCTATCAATTCCTGCTCGTTATTCCCAAATAAATGCAAAACCTCTTGGTCTTTAGCA
This sequence comes from Bacteroidota bacterium, assembly GCA_030857845.1. GTDB lineage: Bacteria > Bacteroidota > Bacteroidia > Cytophagales > Cyclobacteriaceae > JALZND01. The sequence goes on from JALZND010000183.1 coordinate 6,438, forward strand.
AATACATTTTGTTTCAGTAGCATAAATACATCAGGGTTGTGGGCTATGCGTTCAACGGATTCTTTTGTAAACTCGCTTTTTAATTTTCTTCCCTGTATGCGTTGATTATTCATTGTAGCCACATAGACCAAGTTTTTAACACTGCGAAAAACATCATTGATCTGGAATGGGTTGATTTGGTTTATAAAAAAATGAGGTTCATCCTGGGGCAATCCAGGTATAGGTTCCCTGAATATCTTTCGAACCTCCGCTCCAAGGGGGCCAGACCAATGTAATGAGTCCATTACAATAATAATATCGGCATTTCCACCCCTTGAAGGAGGCAAATTGCTGGTTCGTGACTCTTCAGTTTCTGCCTCACAGGAAATGAGGAAAGCAATGAACGTTAAAATTATATAAAAGGATTTTTTCATCTTGGTTAGTTTTTCAAAGCTATTTATTATTAAATATAGATTTTGTTTCTACGGTTAAATTAATTATAAGGTCAAGTTTATCGCAATATACTTGCCATGGATTAAATTAACAGATTTAAATGTAAAAGATATATTATTTTATAAAAAAAAGGTGCTTCCTATATAGAAAGCACCTTCATTTAGGGTGCCGTGCATGGCAAATAACTCGACGGTGCAAGTCCGTTATGGGGGTTTGTAGTTGCCAACCATTAGCCAATAGCAAGGGTGTCCATCGTGAGGTGGAATCTGTCCAGACGGATGTCATGCCAAAGGAAGCTGGCGGCAAAGTTCCGGCCTGAGTAACACGAACATCATCAGGCATATCCAATGGGGAAAAGTTTGCTAAACAAAACAAAATCCTAAAGACTACACAGACGTTGGGGTGTAAATGATGCGGGTACATG
>JALZND010000607.1 GCA_030857845.1 Bacteroidota bacterium
GCCTTAAGTATGTATAATTGTGGCCATCCCAATCTTAAAGGCTGTATAAGTGTTTCCGGATGGTTTTCTACAAGTTGATGTTGACTTTTCATAATGTAATTTTTATTGATGGTATGTCAGATAGACAATCTCATCATAAATATCCGTACAGCATCCAGATTTTTTTTATGGCTGTAGAAACTTTAACTGTAACAAGAATGCTTCATGAGACCAATGACTCCGGATCAAGTAGTTATAATGAACAAGGTTAAGGATTTTTTGTGTGTTATGGGAATGGTGGCATGCGATTGATTTTCTTTAATATTTACAAATTATTCTTAATCTGGAAGTGCTTCCTGATCAGTCGTACCCGGGACAGGCCGCTACATTGTCTGAATTCACTTGTAGCGATCAGACTGGTTGCCATACATTTACCAGCAAGAATACTTGTTGTTTCTTCCAATTCCAGCTTTAGTTTTTAGATCCATTAATACTTAGTGCTAATTTATACAACTATTACCCACCTTTATAATACACATTAAATTGCTCACCCACTCTCAATCTAGCCCGGATAGCAGTGGAAAGTCACGCAGTGGAGTTGAACTTTTTATTTAAGGAAAAATTACAAGGCGTGATTTGAAACGGATAGCCGGACAGTCGTTTCAATGGGCGATAAAGTTTCGCTTCTAATATTATCCTAATCTAATCCTCAACTGGAATTTGTGCCGCTAAGTTGTCTCATTAAAAATCCCATTTAATCAAAGATGGCAGCAAAGATCTTTTCCATGGCTTCTTTTGATTTGGTATGATCACCGATTTTACCATAGTTTCAGTTAACCGCCCATGAAATAGAAGTTTTATGCGACGGGAAATAAGCCATTCTGGCAAAATATCCAATGGCATCGCCACTATGGATATAAGCCAGACCAAAATCAGATTCAATATTAAATATGCCCAGTCCATAACTGATCCTGAATTTATCTTCATCTGGTTCCAATGGAGCCACCCAGGTTAACATTTCATCTAATGATTGCGGTGCAATAATGGCATCCTCAAAATCATACATTGGCATAATAACAAGTGCCTAGTGCTCTGAACTTATAGTGATAAAACAAACAATAATGAATTTGCCTTATCAGGATAAATATGTAAAGTTGAAAGGTGCAAGCTTGAATAAAATGCAAAAGCCTTTACTGACCAAAATTAAAGGCAATAAATAAAAAGTTAATTATACACCAAACAAAAAGGGCAAAAATCCCTTTAAATAGAGCAATAAATAATTCAGGTCACTTGTAATAATGTGCTGCATATAAATACTCCCTATTATGAAAATTGCTACATACAATGTAAATGGTGTTAATGGACGTTTACCGGTACTACTCCGTTGGCTAAATGAAACAGCACCTGATATTGTTTGCCTGCAAGAACTCAAGGCGCCCCAGGAGAAATTCCCCCTTGCGGCAATAGAAGAAGCAGGGTATAATGCTATCTGGAACGGTCAAAAAAGTTGGAATGGTGTGGCCATATTGGCAAGGCATGAAATGCCGGAAGAAATTCGGCGGGCTCTTCCGGGCGATGCTGAAGACACCCACAGCCGCTATATTGAGGCAAAAGTGCATGGCATCATTGTTGGATGCCTTTACCTTCCCAATGGAAATCCTGCCCCTGGACCTAAATTAGATTATAAAATGCAGTGGTTTCAGAGGTTGACTTCACATGCAGCAAAGCTATTTGAAAGTGATGTGCCGGTAGTCCTAACGGGTGACTATAATGTAATGCCTACAGAATTGGACGTGTATAAGCCGGTGCGTTGGCATGAAGATGCATTGTTCAGGCCTGAAGTCCGTGCTGCCTTTCACACTCTTGTGGCCCAGGGATGGAGCGATGCAATACGAAAGCTCCATCCTGACGAAGTAATTTATACATTTTGGGACTATTTCAGAAATGCCTATGGCCGCAATGCTGGCCTGAGGATCGATCACTTCCTGCTTAGCCCACATCTTGACAAACGACTGGTTGCCGCAGGGGTTGACAGCTTTGTTCGTGGATGGGAGAAATCAAGTGACCATGCCCCAACCTGGATACAGTTGAATGATTAATTTTTAATCTTCCAGAAAAACTTTTTGAACTTGGTTGACTTGCTGGTCTTTCTCCAGCTTTACAGGGTGCTAGTTTTACCTGTAATTTTTAAATTTAAATCCTTAATCTTTAATATTTATTTGAACCAAGGCTGAATTGGATTAGAAA
>JALZND010000608.1 GCA_030857845.1 Bacteroidota bacterium
CCCCTATACCCTATTTTTTGATTACTTTCCAGTCTTTTTTTAGTAGACCTGGATGGAAATAGCACTTAAATATTTCTCTTTTTCATTTCTTTTACTGCATAATCACAAGCTCTGGCTGTTAATGCCATAAAAGTAAGTGACGGGTTCTGACAAGCTGAAGATGTCATTGCGGCACCATCTGTGACAAATACATTTGGAACATCGTGCATCTGGTTAAACCCATTCAATACAGAAGTTTTAGGGTCGCGGCCCATTCTTGCTGTACCCATTTCATGTATGGCAGTGCCCGGAAATGAACCATGGTCGTAGGTAGTCACATTTTTCAAACCTCCCGCTTCCAACATTTCTGCTGCATCCTGCATCATATCCTTGCGCATCAATTTTTCATTTTCTTTAAATTCAGCATTGAAACTAATGGTAGGTTGTCCCCATTTATCTGTTTTATCTTTATTTAATGTAACCTGGTTTTCTTCATAAGGAAGGCATTCGCCAAAACCTGTAATACCCATAGTCCATTTTCCAGGGGTAACCAATGAATTTTTAAAGTCAGCGCCAAAACCTAATTCTGCAATACCACTTTGCCAGCTTTCACGGCTTGCTGCACCTTGGTACCCAAAGCCACGGATGTAATCCCTCTTCTCGTTATTTAAATTCCTGAACCTTGGGATATAAAGCCCTGTTGGCCTACGGCCAGAATAATATTTATCTTGAAAATCATCAGATACTCCCGTAGCGCCTGCCCTAAAATGGTGGTCCATCAAGTTTTTGCCCAGCTGGCCACTTGAGTTCCCAAGTCCATTGGGGAAATGGTCAGAAATAGAATTCATCATCACAAAAGTACTTCCTATAGCAGAAGCATTTAAGAAAATAATGCTTGAATAATATTCTATCATCTCATTGGTTTGCGAATCTATCACCTTCACCCCTGCGGCTTTGCCTTTTTCTTTGTCATAAATAACAGAATTAACTATGGAATGTGGCCTTAATGTTAGATTTCCTGTTGCCACGGCAGCTGGCATTGTTGAAGACTGGGTGCTGAAATATGCACCATATGTACAACCTCTGCTGCACAAATTCCTGTATTGGCATTTTGACCTTCCATTATGTGCTACGGAAAGATTGGCCACCCTTCCCATCGTCAGGTTCCTTCCTTTAAAATGAGATTCTACCCGTTTTTTAACATCTTTTTCAAGGCAATTCATTTCCATTGGTGGGAGGAATTGACCGTCAGGAAGTTGCGCCAAACCTAATTTTTCCCCACTAATCCCAATAAATTTTTCAACATAGTCATACCAGGGTGCGATATCTTTATATCTGATAGGCCAATCAACCGCTATTCCATCTTTAACATTGGCTTCAAAATCAAGGTCGCTTAACCGGTAGGAATGCCTGCCCCACATTATAGATTTGCCCCCAACAATATCAGGCCGGTACCAATCAAAGCGTTTTTTTTCTTCATAAGGACTGTCTTCATCCTTAAACCAATAATTCGCATTATGCTCATTGAAAGGATAATCCCTGCTGAGATAAGGATGTTCTTCCCTTTGTTTTTGGGTTATTTTTCCCCTGTACTTAAACTCCCAGGGATGCTTCATGGCAGATTCATACTTTCCATGTTCAAGGTTCCAACCTTTCTCAAGAAGAAGAACTTTTAAGCCTTTTTCTGTCAGTTCCTTTGCTGCCCAACCACCACTTAAACCGGATCCCACCACTATGGCATCATAAGTATTCTGTTCAGCTGCTTTTGAATTTATATTCATTATTGCAAATTAAATCTTGAATTATTTTTGGCTTGGGACAAAATCAATAGAAATTATAATTTCGTTATTGGATCGCCCATGATTTTGGTACTTGTTCTAAAGGTACACATCCTTCATAATGGCCGGGCACATGTACATAGGTTAAGGCTTGTGTTACACCTGGTTCGGAAGTAAAATATCCTATTAAAGTTAATTCTTTCAACATTAATAATGCAGGGGGTACAAAATCCGGGCTGGCAACCCTCTTTTCTACTGCTTCTTTTTCTAACCTTGTCAAAAGCTCTATTTGTCGGGCTTCATCAAGTTCTAAAAAAATTTTACCATAAGCAGTTTTGGCATCGCTATTTATTTCATCAATGCCCTTTACAAATCTATTTTGGTCTTCGGCAGGATAGCAATCCGCAATTACAAGCTCGATCCATTCCGGAACTTTGGCTTCTATAGCACCCGGCGTATCTGTAACAG
>JALZND010000184.1 GCA_030857845.1 Bacteroidota bacterium
TAGATAAAATAGGAGCCATCTTTTTGCTCCTGAAAAATGAATTTGCCTTAAACTTGATGCTTTTTACCAATGGGGCTTTAGCTTGGAAACTGCCCTTCTGAAAAAATAACATCTGAACATAAAATTCTGGCCAATTATCGAAATCCTGTACAAGACGTTCTGTGACTTTTTCAGAACTATAAGGATTTAATTTACCCGATACTAAACCTTTATAAATTTGAGCCTGCTCACCTACAATAAAAGGCAATTCGTATTTTGTATTGTTTATGATATGTGCTGACAATACTTTGTCATTGATCTCTACGAACGCCAAAAAAATACCACTTTGAGAATTGGGCAATTGTCGGCCTGAACTTTGAACATAAGTAGCAGCTGGTTGGATCCTTCCTTCAAAATAATCCGATTCTTCCTTTGCCACTATTACAACCTCTCTTTTGACCACAGGGATTTTAAAACCATCTTCAATTTCTATTTCTACCAGGTCCTGATCAAGGAACCGTGTAACAATACCTTCTTCTTTGCCCCTCAACAACCTGACTTTATCACCTATTTTCATTATTAATCTATTTATATGCAAAAATAGAAATTTATGTGGTTAATGCCTTTTTATAAACATTTATTGCACGTTCCCTGGCAAATTTATGTAATACTACCTGAGGGGGGTAATTTGATGTATTGATTTCAGGGACCCATCGTTTTACATATTCTTCATTTTTATCAAATTTTTCAGCTTGCAGCGATGGGTTAAATATCCTGAAGTAAGGTTGTGCATCTGTTCCCGTGCCTGCTGCCCATTGCCATCCCCCATTATTGGATGCCAGCTCATAATCCAGAAGTTTTTGGGCAAAATACGCTTCGCCCCATCTCCAATCTATCAACAAATGCTTAGTGAGAAAGCTGGCCACGATCATCCTCACCCTGTTATGCATAAAGCCCGTTGCATTTAATTCGCGCATGCCTGCATCTACAATAGGGTAGCCAGTTTTCCCTTCACACCACGCTTCAAAATCCTGCATATTGTTCCGCCATTCTATCTTGTCATACTGTGGCTTAAAAGCTTTTGTAATTACATATGGATGATGGTACAATATCATCATGTAAAATTCCCGCCAAATCAATTCTTCAAGATATGTTATATTTAAAAGCGTAGTAAATTTCACCAAAGACCGGATACTGATGGTACCAAACCTTAAATGAACGCCGAGCCGTGAGGTCCCTTGCATCGAAGGATAATCGCGTGTGGTAGAATATTTCGAAATAATATCTTCTTTAAAGTTTGAAGGAGGGATGGGAATGCCTGAGGTATAAAAGCCCAAATCTTTTAGCTCAGGCATTTTGAAACTCCTGTTAAAAATTTTTGAGGTATTTGTTTCAGGGGATATGGTTAATTGAAGGTTGTTGAATTGCTCCATCCATTTCTTTTTGTAAGGAGTATAAACTTTATATGGGTTTCCTGTTGGTGAAACAATTTCATCTTTTTCAAAAATTACCTGATCTTTATATGTTTTGAATGCAATGTCTTTTTCTTTTAAAAAATTTTTTATTTCTTGGTCTCTCCTTATGGCATATGGTTCATAATCATGATTTGTGTAAACAGAGCTAATTTTGAACTCATCCACGATCTCCCTAAAAACTTGAATAGGAACCCCTACCCTGATTAGCAAAGAACCTTTCAATTTTTTATGAATTACTGCTACCTGCTGATGGATAAATTCTACCCGGGCATCTTGCTGATCGTTAAGTTCATCAAGTATTTCCTTATCAAAAATAAATAAAGGAAGCAGGGTCGTATTATCCTTGAGTGCATGGTTCAACCCAGTATTATCTTCTAACCTTAAATCTCTTCTAAACCAAAATATATTGATGTCAATCGGGGATTCTTCAATCATTTTAGTTTAACCGAAAACCTGAAAGAAAGTTGACCGAAAATATTATGATAATTGAAGGGAGCAAATCAATTAATGTTGGCTTTCTTTTTACTTTTAGCCTCATCTGCATCGCCATCTTCATTTTTATTATTTTGTATGATGACCTCAGGCTGGGTCTCTTCCTCCTCATCTTCAGGCAGTAAAAGAGGGTCTGGTTTTCTATTTTTTGCCCTGTTTTTCTTAAAAATTTCTTTAAGGGTATCAAAGCTTTCTACATGCAATACACTAAAACCAGCACTTGTGGCCACGTTATCATCCAAGCGCATCAGGTTGTAATTGATGCGGTTAAATACTTTTGCCCTGAATTTCCCATCCGGGGTAAGCATGTATTCAACTGTCCATTCCCCGGCAATGCTATTAATGTCAGCCTGGTTATTTACATTGGTAAATCCTCCATCGCGGGAAATCCTTAACCTTCCGTCCAAAAATGTATAGGCAAGTCTTAATTGCAAGGTGTTAAGGACATCGGCATCCATAGCACCCATGTCAACATCAATTTCAAGGTTTTCATCAAATTGGGTCACCCAATAGCTAAGCTGATTGGACAGTAATTCACTCACACTATTTCCTATAGCACTTCCGTACCCAAAAGTATTTTCTTCAGAAGAAAACCTTCTTAATATTATAAGGCTGAAAACCTGTTTTTCCAGCTCGGTTTTATCGTCGCGTATGCGTATTTTAAATCTGTTTACCACATCGTATAGTGTAGTATTGGATTCCGGATAATTTAGGATATCAATATTGAATGCAATATCAGGTGCTAATAAATCACCCTCCAGATATAAATAAACCCGGGCAGGGTACCTTCTTTTTAGTTGCGCCTCCACGCTAGTATTGCCATTTTCATTATTTGCTTCAGGAAGCAATGGCAAGAGGGAAGCCAATTGTTCATAAACGGCATCAATATCCATCTGTGCATGATAAGGGTCGCCATACCAGCTGATCTTGCTGCCAGATTGAATTTTAAACTCTTTGTTGATTATATTGTACAAAGTAAAATTATACGCGCCTTCCTGTATTTCATAATCCCCAAACATGTTAAAGTCTCCTTTTGTATCTATCTGGAGATTTAATTTACCTGTTCCCCTGCCGCGGATTATGTCACCTGACTTGATGTCAAAAATAATTTCACAATAGGCGTCTGGTGTTATATCAAGGTCAAAGTTTAGCTTTATGCCACTGGTAGAAATATTTTGAGGATCATTTTTTGATATAAGATTTACTGTGTCCTTAAAATTTACAAAATTTATAAAATCCTTTTGATCTACACCCCCGCTATTACTGATGGGAATAAACAATTTTGAACCCTTATTTGTAGTGGCATTGGCATTGAAATTCAAATTATTCACATCGCCCAATATTTCAAGGTGGCCTGAAACTATTGCCGTGCCATAGTAAAGGTCATTGTCTTTATAAGTGGTGTTCAGCACTTTAAAATTGTACAGGTCTGACTGTAAATCAAGAACGAAATTACGGAAACCATCATGGAATACGCCACCATTCAGCACAGCAAGATTATTGTTGTCATCGTATATCCTCATGTCACGGACCCCTATTTCGTTATCGTCAAACAAGAATTTTCCACTGTAACTATAGTGGGTATTCAGGTAATCAATTGTAAATCTTCCTCCCTCAATAATCCCCTCTCCTTTCAGGATCGGATAGTTAAGCATCCCAATAATTTTGAATTCCCCACTGGCAACCCCTGCAATTTTTGAAAATACACCTTCGGCAAATGGTTCAATGATATTAAGGTTAGCCTGATCAAATTTGGCCAAAAGGTCAAGTTGGTTTTCTTGCTCAGCAGGTGTAAAAGAACCCGTAATATCCACAGTCTTCCTGTCTACCCTAAATACTTCGAGCGAAAGATTTAATTTATCAAGGTCTTTGTCCCAAATAGAAGAGCCCGTAATATCCCCAACTAAAAAATTATCTATACGTAAGGCCTTTACCCCTACTTCACTTTCTAGAATAAAGTCACCCAGTCCATTTTTTAAGTCCAGCTGGCCGTTCATAACACCACTAAATTTCTGTTCCAGCAAAGGATTCAACATTTCAAGCTGAAATTTTTCCACCGCAACAGTTAATTTTTTATCTAGGGAATCAGCTAAAACTCCATTCACAGAAATATTTTGTTCTCCATTAAACAATTTGAGGTTTTCAAAAAAGATTTCCCCATCATCAAAAACAATCCTGTTATCTTCCCTGATCCTCCAGGATTGTTCTATAACCTGAAATTCCGAATCGTGGAATTTCAACTCAGTCCTATCACTAAGAAATTCAATACTCCCCAAAACATTTGCAAGATTTTCTGTACCTTTTTGTTTTATAGAAGATAGAAACTCAATATGGTCATCATTCCATATCCCTTCAAAGCTCATTTGCTCCATTAATGTCAATGATGAAAATTTTTGTTGTCCTGAAAAAAGGAATACAGATGCAAGGACATTGGTACTGTCGGCAATCTTTGAAGAGGTAATATCTATTTCATTGTTATAAAATTCATTATTTTTGTAGAAGATGGTATCAATATTTGTGTTGAGTGAAAAAATTGATGTGTAACCACTTGTAAACCTCCCTTCAAGTGTTGTATTTGGATTGATGTATAAACTCTCTTCAAACAAGTTTAAAAGAGGGTTGATGTTTTTTATTGAAACAGCATAGTCAAGGCTGTATTTTGGGATATTCTTTAAAGATTTTCGACCATAATACCGGGCTATATCTTCTTCATTGTTCATAAAGTTGAGCTTGTACTCAACCACCAGCTTCTTTATATCATCAAATAGAACCGTATAATCAAAATTACCTGCTGCATCAAGATCAAAAAGATCGGACTCGAGCGATACGTACCTGCTATTATTTTCTTTTTGTGAATGAATTTTAAGGGAATCTATATAGATATCATTTTCTTTATAAACAACGTAAGCATCAAAAAAACTGGCATCCCCTACTATATTGTCAATTTCACTTCCTTGTAGATTTAGCTTGAATTTAGAACTTATAATAGCTTTTTCTTTGGAGAGATTTAAGGGCAATAAAATAGCTGTATCCAAAGTAGCCTCAACTTTAAACACATTTTGCTTTCCTCTCATGTCAATGGAGCCATTTGCAGAAAACTTAATATTGGGATCTGCAATGTTTAATTTACCTTCAAAAAGCTCTTTGGCGAAACGTGCATTGGTTTTGATATTAGTATAATTATATCCATTGATGCCCAGGCTATTAATAGTCGCATTTAATTTAAGTTCAGCACTTTCGAGTGTAAAGCCCTTACCATCCACACTTCCGGACATGGTAATTTTTTGTAACAAACCAGGTTCTTCTGTAAACTTGCCCAGGTCAAAATTATAAGCAGAAAGATTGCCCCGATAAGTTGAATATTTTGAATCTTCTTCAACCTTTAAATTTATGTCCGATACCAGTTTTCCTAAATCTGTATAAAAAGTACCATTGGCAACAAAGTCATTGGGGAAGCCTAAAAACTGACCGCTGAAATTAATCATTCCAAATTTTTGGATTTTTTCATAGTCTCCTGCAGGAATATATTTCTTTATATCTGCAGTGTTTATTGATGAATTTTGCAGTCTTGTCTCAATAAAACTTTCTTCTATATTTGGCAAGCCATCAATATTCAACACTCCAGAAAAGGAGCTGTTATTCCCAAATTTGAGGTTAAAATCTTTCATGGTAAATTTGCCGACCTTACCATTAAAATTCCCACTTATCACATAGTCGTCATAGTATGGCCTTAATGCTGGAGCAAAAAGTGCAAGGTCTTGTGAGTTGATGCTGGTATTGTCCAGGTGGGCCACAATATGTACACTTTCATTAAACCTGTTTAAATCCGCAATTTGATCATAAAAAAAAACAATTGAATCTTTGATATGACTATTTCCAACCGATAGATCGAGTTGTGAAAATTCAATAGAGGACTCTGAAAATCTGAAAAAGGACTTTAGGTTGTTAACCCTCATGTTATTGGTCGGATTATGGCCATACATTTTAAGGATATCAATCTCGAATGTATCAGCAATAACTCTAAGATTTTTTATGTCGGCATTAATGCTATCAATCTGAAAATGATAATAGTCGAAACTGCCCCTGATGCTGTCTTCATGAGGATCGTTGAGGCTAAAAAAAGCATCCTCGAGCGTAATTTCGTCAATAGAAAAAATTGGCGCCTTTTTGCCCGATGGAGTCTTAGGAGATGCTAGCTCCCTAATTCTTTTTATGAACAAATTAATATTCAAATCTTCATCATCGGTATTCCTGATCAGGTTAATTTTTGCCCCATTTATCACAACATGATCCAGGTTAAAATTTTTTTCATCGAGCAGTGAAGCAATGTTGAAATCTACAGAAAGCTTGTTTACATAGATCATACTGTTTCCTTTCATATCCACAATTTCAACACCTTCAAGCAAAAGGACATCAAACCATCTTAAGTTCACAAAGTCTATATTTACAGGAAATCCAATTTTACTCTCTGCCAAACCTGTTACTTTTTTTACTACTTTAGTTTGAATATAAGGGTGATGAAGTGAAACGATGGAAAAGAAAAGGACCAGAAAAAAAAACGCAATCGTCCAAAACATTGTTTTCACAATGCCTTTTTTGATAACTTGCATACGTTTATTTTCTGCGCTCAAAATATGGATACAATAATTCTTGGGATTGAAACATCATGTGATGAAACCTCTGCTGCTATCCTCAAGAATGGTGAAATACTTTCTAACATTATCGCAATGCAATCCATCCATGAAAATTATGGAGGAGTAGTACCAGAGCTTGCCTCAAGGGCACATCAATCAAATATAATACCAACGGTAAGCAAAGCTTTATACAATGCAAATATAACTAAATCTCAGTTAAATGCAGTAGCTTTTACGCGTGGACCTGGCCTCTTGGGTGCATTATTAGTAGGGGCTTCGTTTGCCAAATCTTTTGCACTGGGCTTAGGCATAAAGTTGATAGACATAAACCATATGCAGGCTCATATTTTGGCACATTTTATTGATGCACCCAGGCCTGCTTTTCCTTTTCTATGCCTGACGGTAAGCGGAGGCCATACCCAAATAGTTTTGGTCAAAGATTTTCTTGACATGGAAGTAATGGGCAGCACTCAAGACGATGCGGTTGGGGAAGCTTTTGATAAAGCTGCAAAGATGCTTGATTTTCCCTATCCAGGTGGCCCGTTGATAGATAAATTTGCTAAAAATGGCAACCCTGATGTATTTAAATTTCCTCATACCTCCATGCCCGGCCTTCATTTTTCTTTTAGTGGGATAAAAACAGCTTTTTTGTATTTTTTAAGGGACCAAACTAAAAAAGACCCGGATTTTGTTAAGAAT
>JALZND010000609.1 GCA_030857845.1 Bacteroidota bacterium
AAGCCCAAGCTATGTGTTTGCCCTTAGGAGCTCTGGTGTTATCAAACCGACTCTGTTGTGCAAAAAGTACAAATGGTTTCTCCACATGCTTTACTTTTCCAATTTCTCGTTCCGAATGTACAATTTCTTCATAAGTCCCTCCAAGGTGTACTGTTCCGGCCCTATTGCATACTGACGCCGTAAAAGGTACCGGACCATTCAATGCCCAATCAATTTTAAAAACACCCATACCATAACGATACCGGTTAAGCTGCCATTTATACAAGTTGGAAAACTTATCCTCGGCTATTTGCAACAATTGTTTTGGGGTGAGGTCAAATAAAACAGCTTTAGAAGATGGCAGTTGTTTCAAAGAAGTAACATAACAATTTGTTTCAATATTTCCTCCTAATGCTTCGAAATAGCTTCCCATAGCATTCGCGATAGACTGTGAACCTCCTTTGGGAATAGGCCACCCGCCAATATGACCTGCTACAGAAAGCACCAAACCGATACCGGAAGTTGTCCAATTGGAAAGGGGTTGAAGGGAATGTGCTGCCATACCCGCCCAAAGTCCTTTGGCTTCTTTTGTTTGAAACCGTTTTGCCAACCATGTAGCAGGTTGCAAAGCGGAAAGTCCGAACCGAGCCATGTCAATTGGGTTTTTAGGAATAGATAGAGGACCCAAAACATCCTGAGCTATGCCATCCCAGTAGGTTTTTATGGGCTGAAAAAGTTTACGATAGGAGGTTTCATCGGAACCCAATGCCTTTGAGGTATTAATTACGGAACGCTCCAAATGTGCCGCAGAACCACCATCGAAAGGATGCGCACAATCAATTGGAGGTGAAATATACTCCAGTCCATAGTCCTGTAGCGGTAGTGTTTCCAAATATGGTGATGCCAATGCCATTGGATGTATGGCCGAACAGATATCATGCTTGAACCCCGGCAAGGTCAACTCTGCGGTCCTCATGCCTCCACCGATTGTATCCTTGGCTTCTAAAACCAACACCGATAAGCCTTCTTGTTGCAATCGTATAGCTGCGCTCAAACCATTTGGTCCGGAGCCTACTACTATGGCATCATAGGTACTGTTGCTCATTGTTTAAAAAGTAATTTTTAGTTTGTTCTATTTTGCAGGGGATGGCTCCTCTTTTTGCTCCGTGTTTTCTTCAATAGGTGCAACTTTTATATCCGCCTCCAAAATCGTGTTATTGTCATCTAAATCATCATTTTGGATTGGAGGTGCGTTTTGTTTTTTGTTTACTGATTCCTGTGAATCCTCTATCCTTGCTTCCTGCATATCTATGCAATACAAAGCAATCGCCTCATTTATTTTACCTAACAGATCGATACTCAAGCGCTTCCTGATTTCTACAAAGAGTGTATCCGAAAATGGTTCCTCATTGGTAAAACTGCTGTAACCCAAAAAATACTGCATGAACATATTTTCCCGTATCTGAGCTACTGTTTCCCTGTCTGTTAAATCGCCCAGATGTTTAATGATCACTGCTCCCAGTATCACCCTGCCGCTGATTGCCGGACGGCCTTCTTTTGAAGGAAACAAATCATCATAATATTTAACCAATCTATCCCATGGAATGCTGTGAGCCAACTTTACCCAACGGTTTTCCCTGGTTAATTTTTGCTCAAAGGGAGTCTCAAAACCTGATAAAATCAGTTGATTTGGGCTTACATAGTCCGGAGTTGATGCACGCTTTCTGGTGGGTCTTTTTGAATTACCTTGCATTTGCGTTTGCTTTTTTGAAGTGTAACCCAAATATATCAAAGGCTTAAGAGTTAATCAGCAAACCCCAATTAATGACGCAAAAGAATTGACGCAACTTCCTCTGATTGCCTTCAATCCTTTAAATGTATGGCAACAAATCACTTTTTACTGGTTTAAAAAGAAATCAACATTCTATTTTGAACAACTATCCTTTCATAGTTATTGCCGGCCTGACTGATGAAACTCACTGGAAAACAAGAATGATAGGTTTGACTAAACCGTACCGAATTGAAGGGAAAGAAAAACATGTAATAGCTGTACAAGAGGGGGAAAATGCCTTTCTGATACAACTGGAATTTTTTTTAAGGTTGAAAAAGCCAAGTAAATGAAAAAGGTAAAGAGCTTTGAATACCCCCAGGATTTGGTTAAGAAATTCAACAAAGCTAAAAAGCTGTCGTGGATTACCATAGGCTACCTGATACTAACCGGTTTTGTTATGTATTTGAC
>JALZND010000185.1 GCA_030857845.1 Bacteroidota bacterium
GTACGGCCAATTTTTACCACATTTGAAAATGCTTTTGCTTTCTTGTTAAGTGTATCCCTTAGCTTTTCAATTTTTGGTATCGTTTCTTTCTCCAGGTACATCAATGCAGCTATGTGCATGGCTGTTGGGAAGGTGTCGTTTGATGATTGTGATTTATTTACATCATCATTAGGATGGACGGATTTCTTTTCATCTGAAAGCTTCCCCCCCAGCAATACATGGGCCCTATTGGCAATGACTTCATTTAAGTTCATGTTTGACTGTGTTCCTGAGCCGGTTTGCCATACTACTAAAGGGAATTCATCATCTAGTTTGCCTGCCAGGATTTCATCGCATACTTTCCCTATAATATCAGATTTATCTATAGAAAGTACACCCAGGTCAGCATTTGCTTGTGCAGCTGCTTTTTTCAAGATGGCAAAAGCCTGGATCACTTCAAGAGGCATTTTCATTGCGTCGCCCCCGATGGTGAAATTTTCTTTAGACCTTTGGGTTTGTGCCCCCCAATATTGATTGGCCGGCACATTCACAGGGCCCATAGTATCTTTTTCTATTCGATATTCCATATGATATGTTTTATTTTAAAAAAATGCTCAAGGATTACCTGTAAATCTATAAACAATGGAGGATGATGCAAGCAATCCAAGTTTTTACGTTTTATAAAGGTTCTATACATTGTCCCCTTTTATCTTGTCCATTTTATTTAAGATGTCCCATATAACAATCCCAATACTCACGGAAATGTTCAAGGAATGCTTGGTGCCATGTTGGGGTATTTCCAGGCAGATATCCGATGCTTCTACAATTTTTTGGTCTACCCCAAATACTTCATTGCCAAATATTAAAGTATAGTGCATGCCTTTTTCTGGCATAAAACCAGGAAGGTCCGTGCTGCCCTCAGCTTGCTCTACAGCAACTATTTTTTGCCCTTTTTCCTTCAATTCCTTTATCAGTGCCAAGGTATCTTCTTTATGTTCCCAGGCAACTGACTCGGTAGCCCCTAAAGCCGTCTTGTTTATTTCCCTATTTGGGGGCGTGCCCGTAATGCCGCAAAGGTATATTTTGTTGATGAGAAAGGCATCTGAGGTCCTAAAAGCCGATCCTACATTGTTCAGGCTTCTTACATTGTCAAGGACAATGGTGATTGGCACTTTTTCCTGTTCTTTAAATTCTTCTACCGAAAGTCGGTCAAGCTCCTCGTTTTTTAATTTTCTCATTTATAAAAAAAATGTTGATCCTTTTAAATTTCAAGGCTGAAGTTCATAAAAAATGAACCAATCAACTTATTAGATATATGCTCTTTTATTTTATTTAACTAATTTAGCATATCCTGCATCATTCAAAAAGGAAAACAGGAAAGGCAATGGCAAATACAAAAATAGAAAAAGAATCTAAGGAAACCCCTTTGATGAAGCAATACAATGCAATAAAATGCAGGCATCCCGGTGCATTGTTATTATTTAGGGTGGGGGATTTTTATGAGACATTCGGCGAAGATGCGGTAAAAGCAAGTAAAATCCTGGGCATTGTCCTGACAAAAAGGGCCAACGGTTCTGCTTCGCACATCGAACTGGCCGGTTTTCCACATCATTCTTTGGATACCTACCTTCCTAAACTTGTCAGGGCTGGCAACAGGGTAGCGATTTGCGATCAGCTGGAGGATCCTAAAGCAGCAAAAGGAATTGTTAAAAGGGGCGTGACGGAGCTGGTGACACCAGGTTTATCTTTCAATGACAATGTACTGGAAAAAAATTCCAACAACTATCTTGCTTCCCTCCATTTTGACAAAGATCAGGTTGGAGTAGCTTTCCTTGACCTATCTACTGGTGAGTTTTTGGCTTCCAGGGGATCGGACCAATACATCGATAAGCTGCTTCAAAGCTTTAACCCTTCGGAGGTGATATTCAGCAAAGCCCGTAGGGAAAGGTTTGAGGTAGCTTTTAAAGACAAATATAATACCTATTGCCTTGAAGATTGGATTTTCAGCCATGAATATGCTTATGAAAACCTTACAAAACATTTTGAAACAAATTCTTTAAAAGGTTTTGGTGTGGAAGGGCTTCCGGAAGGGATCATCGCATCTGGGGCTATTTTTCATTATTTAAAAGAAACAGAACACAATGAGATCAGTCATATTTCTTCTATCTCAAGGATAGAGGAAGAGCGGTTTGTGTGGCTGGACAAATTTACCATACGAAACCTGGAATTGATATATTCCCCTCAGGAAGGTGGCGTGCCACTTATTGATATCATGGATCAATCTGTAACACCAATGGGCGCCAGGTTGATGAAAAAGTGGCTGGTCATGCCGCTGAAGGAAAGGGCAGCCATTGAGGAGCGGCTTCAGGTTGTAGAGGCACTGGTCAAAAATGAAAAGCTGCGCGAGGACATCATTAAGTCGCTAAAACAAATAGGCGATCTTGAAAGGATTATTTCCAAGGTTGCGGTTGGTAGGATCAACCCCAGGGAAATGCTGCAGCTAAAAAAGGCATTAAAGAATATTCACCCAATAAAAAAAGCACTATCAGGCAATGATTCCGATACCTTGCAAAAACTTGCCGACCAGTTGAACCCTTGTGATTTTCTTTTGGAGAAAATCGAAAAAGAACTTAAGGAAGATCTTCCCCTTACCGCCACCCAGGGAAATATTATAAAAGATGGAATCCACGCTGAGCTTGACGAGTTGAGGAACATTGCTTACCGTGGAAAAGATTACCTACTGCAGCTACAGCAGCGGGAAATAGCCAAAACAGGCATTACTTCGTTAAAAGTTGCTTATAATAAAGTATTTGGTTATTTCCTGGAAGTGACCAATTCCCATAAAGATAAAGTGCCTACAGAATGGATCAGGAAGCAAACTTTGGTAAATGCCGAACGGTATATAACTGAAGAGCTTAAAACCTACGAGGAAAAAATCCTTACTGCCGAAGATAAGATCAACATTATTGAAGCCGCTATTTTTAATGACCTGGTACATCATGCTGCAGATTATATCAATATTGTTCAGCAGGATGCCAGGATTATTGCGATAATTGATTGCCTGGCTTCATTTGCCCATTCTGCTCAAAATAGTAATTATAATAAACCTAAAGTCAGTGATGCAACCCTACTGAAAATTATTGGTGGCAGGCATCCTGTTATAGAAAAGCAATTGCCCATTGGGGAAACCTATGTGCCCAATGACATTTATTTGGACAATATTGCCCAGCAGATCATGGTGATCACCGGTCCGAACATGGCAGGAAAATCTGCTTTGCTACGGCAAACGGCCCTAATTGTACTGATGGCGCAAATGGGCTCTTTTGTTCCTGCAGAAAGTGCCGACATCGGCATTATTGACAAAGTATTTACTAGGGTTGGTGCCTCAGATAACCTATCTAAAGGGGAGTCAACATTTATGGTGGAGATGACCGAAACAGCGAGCATCCTGAACAACCTCAGTGATAGGAGCCTGGTGCTGATGGACGAGATAGGAAGGGGCACCAGTACTTATGATGGAATTTCCATTGCCTGGGCTATTGTAGAATTCCTGCACAACCACCCGAAGTGCAAGGCAAAAACCCTGTTTGCTACACATTACCATGAGCTCAACCAGTTGAGCCAGGATTTTCCAAGGATTAAGAATTTTAATGTTTCGGTAAAAGAGGTAGGGAACAAGATTATTTTTATGCGGAAGCTCAAAGAAGGGGGAAGTGAGCATAGTTTTGGAATACATGTAGCGCAAATTGCAGGCATGCCCAATCAGGTAGTGCTCCGGGCCAATGAGATCATGCACCACCTGGAGTCTGATAAAATAAGGAGCAAGACCATTAAAAAGTTGCAAGAGGTTCCAAAAAACAACTATCAGCTGAGCATGTTTGAAGCAGACCCTAATTTGGTTAAAGTAAAAGAAAGCCTAAACAGTACAGATATCAATGTTATTTCGCCTGTTGAAGCACTTTTAAAACTAAATGAGCTTAAAACCATGTTGAAAAATTAGACTGGAATATCGATGTTGAAAAAAACATTTAAAATTTTTTAAAAACATCTTGAAATTTTCTTCAGTTAAATTATCTTTGCAGTCCGTAACAGAATATACGGATCATACAAAAAGCGAAAGTAGCTCAGTTGGTAGAGCGCGACCTTGCCAAGGTCGAGGTCGCGGGTTCGAACCCCGTCTTTCGCTCTTTTTTATTGCCTAATTTTGAGGCTAGTGCTTCTTCAAGCTCAGAAAAGCAATAGTCTAAGCCGGGATGGTGGAATTGGTAGACACGCAAGACTTAAAATCTTGTGAGTGCAAGCTCGTGCGGGTTCAAGTCCCGCTCCTGGTACAAAAAGGGGTTCTACCTATATAGGACCCCTTTTCTTATTAATTGCCACAAGTATTGCTACAAAATCAGGTTTTGAAATAGCTGAAAGAAATTAATTTCATGAATATAAGCTCACTGCCCTGAACGAAGAAAAGGGATCTTTCCAAAAGTTAGGTGCAACCGTAAAAAAGAGTTATGAACTTTGACAAAATATTTTCGGACTCATTTGACACTTTTAAAGTATTTCATGACTTAGATTTATCAAAAGTTAGTTTGACTAATTTGAAAACTCCAAAAAGTATTTGGCAAATCTTAAATCATTTAATTATTTGGCAACAACATCAGTTAAACATATTAAAAGGAATTGATGCCGCTGACATAAATGAATTAGAAACTTGGTTAAATGAAACTTCCGCTACCGACCACGAATCGCTAACAAACGCTCTCAAAATCCTTCATGGACAAATTCAATCTATAAAACTTGAAATCACAACCTTAACCATAAAAAGCAAGCACATTGAAGAAAAACTGAAGATAATTCAAGACCTGTCGGTTCATTTGTCATTTCATTTAGGGGAAATAGTTTTAATGATGCGTCAAAATGGACACTTTCCAATGCCGACCGAAATGAAATTGTTTTTGGATGACTATAAAAACGGCAGCACCTAACATCGGTTTAAATTATGCCCGGGTGAGATGGTTCTCCAACTATTCTGTTTGTTAACTACTTTTGTACCGGACGACAAGGAAGTGCTTTTAATCGGGCACAATTTAAACCCTTTAACGATGGCATATTAATTCTATGCTTTTGATGAAAAAATTTAAAAGCCTCGGAGAAAACAAATCTTTTTGCCTGCTAATCTACAGTGAAAAGATAAAAAATTTTATATCAACAACTTGTATGTGGGCAAAAACACAAAAAGGATTGATACAAAAGCTTTTGATTCATATTTATTTTATTGGTTTCAACGATACTGGTAGTAATAATAATGCATCAGCAATTTTAATCTCGCTTTTCCTTCTTCCACCTTTATACTTCAAATTATCACTTACAGAATTTGTTGAAATCACATTTTGCTTTATTTATTAATTTTTTTCATTTATCATTCATCATTCTAATGCCCAACAATGGCAGCAGCTGTTTAAGATGATTGTGCCAATAATTTAAATATAAAGAAGGAATGTAGTTTCTTCTTTATATTTTAGCTGAGTATCAGGTCAAAAATCAACTTACGTGAAACTCTCGTGCAAACAACATCAGGATTTTTATTTTTATGCATCTGATGAGGAGGTTGTCAAAAACGGCACCTACAAATCTTTCTTTTTTAATTCGAGCAAATTTTTTATTGTAGCCTCTGCCGACTCAAAAAAATATTTTTATATAATTGATTCAATAAAAGATGAAATTGTAGGAAGTTTTAATTTAAGTATAATTAACGGAATAGGTTACAGCCCATATAAAGCCCCATTTGGCTCCCTTGAATTTAAAAAAAACCTTTCCCCTGAAATAATATTTGAATTTTGGCAGTTTTTGAACCAATGGAGTGAAAAGAACAACCTTAAGTCAATTTTTATAAAAAGCAATCCACAAGATTACCATCCTGAAAAAAGTGCAATTGTTGTAAATTCCCTGATAAGGGCAGGATATTCCATTCAAAATGGAGAATTAAACCAGCACATCATGGTGACAAAAAATCCATTATCCACATTATTATCCAGGATGGATTTAAGGCGTATCCATAAAAGCCTGGAAGATAATTTATACTTTAGCAAATCTGGGATAGATCAACTCGAGCCGGCTTATAAATTGATAAAGCTTAGCAGGGACCGAAAAAATTTCCCAACTACAATGTCATATCAGGAGCTAGAGAATATGTTTAAAATGTTCCCTGACAACTATTTCTTATTCCTTGTAAAGGATGGGGAAAACATTGCCGCGCTTGCTATAAGCATCTTGGTCAACAACAAGATCCTCTATAATTTTTACCATGCACATGATGAAAGGTACAATAAATTTGCCCCTATGAACTTGCTGTTGCAAGGAATTTATACCTTTTGCCAGCAACAAAAAATCAAAGTTTTGGATTTGGGTACCTCCACATCTGATAATATTCTAAATGAAGGTCTGTATTTTTTTAAAAAGAAGTTTGGTGCTAAAACTTCCATAAAATTTTCGTTTATGAAAGAAATTTAAAATCTTTATTTAGGGTAAAATCGATCCTTTTATTTTATTTTTCATAATTTAAATATTTCACTCTATTTTCAGTTTATATTAGAAGAAAGAATAATCCTTAGGATTTTGCATAGTTTTTTTCTGTTGATACCTTTTAAAAATAGATCATGCAGCCATTAGTTTCCATAATTTGCCTTTGTTACAATCATAAGAAATTTGTCGGGAATGCCATACAGTCAGTGCTGAACCAAACCTACCCGAATATTGAATTGATAGTATTGGACGATGCAAGTAATGATGGAAGTGTTGATGAAATATTAAGGACCCTTAAGGACTATCCGGAAGTGAAGTTTCTTGCCTTAAAGAACAACAACGGCAATTGTAAAGCTTTTAATTTTGCCTTGGGGAAAACCAAAGGCGATTTTATCATTGACCTGGCCGCAGACGATATATTATTGCCAGAACGGGTTGCAACAGGGGTGATGACCTTTCAGCATCATGGCCCAAAATGGGGTGTTAATTTTTGTGATGCCGCATATATCGATGAGGATTCAAATTTTATCAGGAACCATTACAAAAGGGAGAGAAATGGCAAATTGAAATCCAGGGTACCAGAGGACGATGTCTATGAGGAGATCCTTAAAAAATATTATATTTGCCCTCCTTCATTTATGGCCAGAAGAGAGGTTTTTGATCACCTTGGAGGTTATGATGAATCATTGGCATATGAAGATTTCGACTTTTTTGTCCGCTCTTCCAGGAATTTTAAATTCTGCTATTC
>JALZND010000610.1 GCA_030857845.1 Bacteroidota bacterium
CCTTATCCTGATCTACTCCCGAAGCTGCCAACCAATATCGCAGCCAGGTATCATGTGTGCCACCGGGATATGTTCCTGCAAAAACTACTTCTCTTTTTGCCGTTAGTTCTTGTACAGCCTTTGAAATCCCATCGAGGCTTTTATGCTTTACTTTTCCGCAAAATTCTTTTGATAAGGTTATGCCTTGACCGTTGTTGTTAAGCAACATGGCAATAGGCATTTCAGAGCCTGCATTCCCGGATACCCCTGTGTATACAGAAAAAGGCATCCCAAACAGGCAATGTGCTCCCTGGAGTTCACCTGTTAGTATTTTGTCCCTCACATTGGCCCAGCTTGCTTCCTTGGAGATACTAACGTTTAGGCCATACTTTTTAAACAATCCTTTTTCAAAAGCAATGACTAAGGGTGCACAATCTGTTAAAGGGATGATGCCTAATTTTATTTCCTCCTGGTCAAGTTCAGCCAGGTCGCCGGCTTCAATGCCTTTATTTTTTGATTCACCAGATGTGCAACTGTAGCATAATGCACCAATAAATAGGAGCAAAACTGCAATTAGTTTTGATAAATAAAATGTTGTTTTCATAGTTAAAGAGGTTAAAAGTTTAGCAGGAGGCATGAGTGATTGATGCCAAAATTATTAGATTATGATTATTTAGCAGATGTAAAAAATACAGGATTAAAAGAGACCATTACCCATGCCCAATTGGCTACAGCATTTTTGCTGCCTCCACCAGGTTTTACAGCTTCCATTGATGAAGTGGCAAACATATGAGAGTAACCTCCAACCATTGCCACTCCTTTAGCAACATGATAGCGGAATGTTAAGTCAATTTCTGTTCCCAGTGAAGAATTAAGATTTTGCTGGACATCGGCAGGATTCTGGATTTTTGCAGCAGCGGCAAAATGGTGTACGTCTGCCATAAGAAAGAATTTGCTGGAAAGCTTTTCTGTTAATTTTAAATAAACATTGTTTAATCCCACAGGTCCATGCGGGCTGCCTACATAAAAATAGTCCATAAACCCGTAAAATTTGTGGTGGGTTCCATATAAAGGATCAAAGGTGCTGCTTTTATTATTGGCCAGGTCATTTATATTTGATCCACTTACATAGTCTATACCCAATACTGTAGTGAGTGATTTTATGCCTGAATAGCTTAAATTAGCTGATCCTAAATAAGCATTAACTTCCCTGCCAGATTTGTCTTTTCCCAACTGATAATAAATTGAACCAAAAAATTTAAAATCTTTATTGATTTTAATGGAAGGGTTAAAGCCATAAGTTTGGGTGAAATTAACAGCAGAATCCATGGCTTGCCTGCCATCGTTTAAAATTAAAATTGAATAATCCACCCTTGCAGATTGCTTTCCATACCATAAATACTGCAATGTTTTATAATTATTAATTGTAGGGTCATAGATGCTGCTAAAAAGTTTTCCAGGTTCAGGGGTAATGTTATCCTGGTTGTAAGCAGCGCCAGCATGAAACGACCAGGTTGAATCATTATAAATGAACCTTACTACATCATGACTCCTGGCTTGGGCTGCCCAATCAAGGTTTCCCAATATCCGATGATCGTCATAAACCAATTCTTGTCGGCCAGCTTTAATAGAAAATTTTGGCGTAAACAAATACTCGCCCCATGCTTCATGTACAGAAGTAAAGCCATCAGTTTTATTAGCTTGGGCCACCGCACCCCAAACCCTCACATCTTGCAATGATAAACCTATTTTATATTTTTCTTCGGAATAAGAAAAATTGATTCTTGACCTTTGCTCTGTAAAAAATGCAGGAACTGCATTTTCTTGTGGGAGGGTTTTAAATCCGTGTCTGTATTCAGCACGAGGTCTTATTTCACCAGAAATGATGATTTGTGCTTCAGAATTTTGGTAGGAAATCAAACAAATATTTAAGCATAATACTATTAAGTAAAATTTCTTTTTCATAGATTTAGGTTTAGGTAAACAATTTATTGGCCCACTCACGAATAGCAGTTCGGGGGTGGGTTTTTTTTATTGGTTTTGTAAGGTTTTTTTTACATAGGCAATTTTTATTGTAGCACAGGGAATATTACTTTTTTAAAAATTTCATTTTAAATTTCCTATACAAATAATATCAAAAACTTAAAGATATGCAAGCATCCGTATTAAAAAATAAAGCTATTTATTAAAAATATAATACATAATTACTATATCTAGTTAAAATATGGCTATGA
>JALZND010000611.1 GCA_030857845.1 Bacteroidota bacterium
GATTTATGGGGTATAGGGATTTGCTGTACATGTTTGTAAAACGGGATTTTGTTGCTGTTTACCAGCAAACAATCCTTGGCCCGGTTTGGTATTTTCTACAACCGATTTTAACAACCCTTACCTTTACCATAGTTTTTGGCAATATTGCCAAGATTTCCACAGACGGTTTGCCTCAATTATTGTTTTATATGAGTGGTATCATCGGGTGGAATTACTTTTCCGACTGCCTAAATGCCACCTCTGGTACTTTTTCTTCAAATGCCGCCATTTTTGGGAAAGTTTATTTTCCTAGATTGATTGCCCCTCTATCAACTGTTATATCTAACCTGATTAAGTTTAGCATCCAGTTTTTGCTTTTCCTGGGTTTTATGACATATTTTATTGCAGATGGGAAAGATGTAAATCCAAATATTGCTATACTGGTCACTCCGGTTTTAATAATTTTGATGGCAGGGCTCGGATTAGGATTTGGGATTATTATTTCTTCCCTTACCACAAAATATCGTGACTTAAAATTCCTGGTATCCTTTGGTGTACAGCTTTTAATGTATGCTACCCCGGTAATTTATCCGCTTTCTACTTTGCCAGAAAAATATAAACCTTTTGTAATGGCAAATCCTATGACACCGGTAATAGAAACTTTTCGATATGCATATTTGGGAGGTGGCTCTTTTGATCCGCTGCACCTGGCATATAGTGGTTTAGTTATGGTAATAGTTCTTTTTATTGCATTAGTGATTTTCAATAAGGTTGAAAAAACCTTTATGGATACGGTATAATTTTAGAAATATAATTCATAAAAGTTTCGCAAGTCAGATTAACGAAGTTGAGAGGTGTATAGGCCTCCTTAATGTTTTTAAAAGTAGGATTTGAGTTTTCCATTTCAGAACTCTAAACATTTGTGCCTCAGACCCCAGCGGGGTCAAATATAATTAGCCACGGGTTTGAACCTGTGGCGAATTATAGGGTAGGATATGTTTTGGCGAAATTTTGCCTTTTGAAGCAAAAATTGTGACAAAACGGATGCTGCGAAACTCTAGTAATGTACAGATTATAAAAGTTCAATGACGGATATAGTTATAAAAGTTGAAAAATTAGCAAAGCTTTACCGGTTGGGCACTGTTGGTACAGGGAGTTTGAAGCATGACATGCAACGCTGGTGGCAAACAAAGGTAAAAGGGAAAGAAGACCCTTTTATGAAAGTTGGGTCATTAAATGAAAGGGGCCAAAAAGCAGACAGCGATTATGTATGGTCCTTAAAAGATATAAGCTTTGAAGTGCTAAGAGGAGAGGCTTTAGGAATAATAGGACGAAACGGTGCAGGTAAATCTACTTTGCTTAAAATTTTGTCAAGGGTAACTTCCCCTACCACAGGTACCGTAAAGGTAAAAGGAAGGATTGCAAGTCTTTTGGAAGTTGGTACCGGGTTTCATGGCGAGCTGAGCGGGAAGGAAAATATTTTCCTCAATGGTTCTATAATGGGCATGTCAAAGCAGGAAATCCGTAAAAAATATGATGAGATAGTAGACTTTTCTGGTGTAGAGAGATATATTGATACTCCTGTAAAGCGTTATTCTTCAGGCATGTATGTAAGGTTGGCATTTGCAGTGGCCGCATACCTTGAACCTGAAATCCTTATTGTAGATGAAGTGCTGGCAGTGGGAGATGCAGAATTTCAAAAAAAATGCATCGGTAAAATGCACGATGTTTCCGAAAAACAAGGCCGCACCGTTTTGTTCGTGAGCCACAATATGCAAGCAGTTCAGAATTTATGCACAAGGGCTATAATGCTGCAAAACGGTTTAGTCATTGATACGGGAGCACCAAACCTGGTAATAAACAGGTACCTGAGCAAAGTAGCTAAAAATCAGCTGGAACAATCATGGGAATCCATTGATGTTGCCCCGGGAAATGAATTCATCAAAGTAAAAAGCGTACGCCTTATTCCTATGAATAATAACCCGGCTACCATAGATGTTAGGACACCATTAAAAGTGAAGTTTCTTTTCTGGAACCTGATTCCAGATTCCAAAATCCACCTTACGCTACAACTATATGCCCTCACAGGGGAGTGTGTCTTTACGATTGCAACGCCAGCGGTAATATTAGGTAAAGGGCTGGCCGAAGGTGAATGCTTTATTCCCGGTAACCTGCTAAATAATGGAAAATACGATATTTCTATTTATGTTGATAAAGATGCCAATACCTG
>JALZND010000612.1 GCA_030857845.1 Bacteroidota bacterium
ACTTTATCTTTAAGTCTTTCCATTGGTCCATCATTTAATTTTAAAAAAAATACTTTTCATAATTATAAATAGTTTTTTGGTAACATTGTTTTTACTAAATGAAATTTATATTCCTGAAATTGTAAAAAAACAGATTCTTCTCCAGGCCAAATTGAAAGTTGATTTTCATAGTTTTTATTAGCTTTATAAGGAAAAATTTAGTGATCTTCATATATGGAAATTATAGAACTAAATCATGTAGCCATACATGTTCAGGATGTAGCTAAAAGTGTAACCTTCTATAAAAAACTTGGCTTCAGGGAAATTCCACGTCCCGCTTTCCATTTTCCCGGCGCGTGGTTTCAATTAGGCAAATACCAGCAGCTTCATTTGATCGGGGGGAGAAATGAGGATGTACACTCATTTCCACAAGGAAACCACTATGCTTTAAAATGCAAATCTATTGAGCTGGTACATAAAGAACTTATTGACAAGGAAATTCTTTTTCGTGGGCCTAAATTAAGGCCTGATGGAGTAAAACAGATTTTTATACAGGATCCAGACGGTTATTATATAGAGTTTTATGAAGACAATCCATAAATTATATTTATTAATTAAGCTTTTGTATTGGGAAATTACTTTTTCAACTCAGGCAAATAGTATAACTTTCCGAAAACATTTCTCCATTCATGATTTTAATAAAAATCCCCTTTTTCTTTATAATATCGGTATTGTTTATTTCTTCCTGTACTACCCGTTTTACTTCTGAAAGGGAAACCACTGATTCTATACCTTCAATTACTTCATTTGAAGATTCTGTTCACGAGGAAAATACCGAATCAAAAGGTGAATTTAGCACAAAACGAACTTCTGTAGTTTATGCTATAAACCAAAGCTATTCATGGGTTGACTCTGTATTTGCTACTCTTAGCCCGGAGGAAAAAATTGCGCAACTTATCATGGTTCAGGCATTTTCCAACATGGGGAAAAAGCATGAGGATTCATTGTTCAGAGCTGTAACTAAACATAAAGTTGGAGGCATGGTAGTATCTTTGGGAGGCCCGGTACGTCAGGCAAAATTAATGAACAACCTTCAGAAGGCTTCAAAAGTGCCTTTATTATTAGCTATGGATGCTGAATGGGGCTTGGGAATGCGGCTTGACAGTACCATAAGCTATCCCTTTCAAATGACTTTAGGCGCCATACAGGATGACAGCATAATTTATCAGATGGGAAAGGAAGTTGCAGCACATTTTAAAAGAATAGGAATGCATGTAAATTTTGCACCCGTAGTAGATGTAAATAATAATCCTAACAACCCAATCATCAACTTTCGTTCTTTTGGTGAAAATAAATATAAAGTGGCGGATAAAGGGCTGGCATATATGAGGGGCATGCAAAACAAAGGCATTCTTGCGGTAGCAAAACATTTTCCCGGACATGGTGATACGGATGTTGATTCACATCTTGCTTTACCATTGCTAAATTTTACCAGGGCGCGATTGGATTCCCTGGAGATGTACCCCTTTAAGGAATTAATTAACAATGATGTCGGAGGCATAATGGTAGCTCACCTTGCTATTCCTGAATTAGATCCTACTCCTAACCTGCCTTCTACCCTTTCAAAGCCAATAGTTACAGAAATATTAAAAAATGATCTTCAATTTCAGGGCCTGATTTTTACAGATGCGATGAATATGAAGGGTGTTACAAAATTTTTCCCTAAAGGAGCCGGTGATGTGCAGGCAGTAATTGCGGGAAACGATATTTTAGAAATAACTGAAAATGCAGCAGTAGCTATTTCAAAAATTAAACAAGCTTTAGAAAAAGAAGAAATACAACAGGAAGAAATTGATGCGCGTTGCAAAAAAGTACTTGCAGCGAAATATTGGGCAGGCTTACATAATTATCAACCTGTTGAAATTAACAACCTGGTAGAAGATCTGAATACTGCTGAAAACAATACCACGCTCCGATATATGGCGAAAGCGGCACTTACCTTGTTAATAAACAAAAATAACGTATTACCCATTAAAAGTAGTGAAAATCTAAAAATAGCCACACTTGCAGTGGGGGTAGGTGAAGCAGGTGTATTTCAAAAGGTGTTGGAACAGGAAGGTATTTCAAACCATCATTTTTTTCTTTCAAAGAACGGAACCTCAAAAAATATAAATGTTCTAAAAGAAAAATTAAAAAATTATGATCTTGTGCTGGTAGGCATATAT
>JALZND010000012.1:0-14253 GCA_030857845.1 Bacteroidota bacterium
TTTTCAACATTTGGGATGTCTTTTAATGCATCCATATATGTTTCCAGCTCATAATTTAAGCAGCACTTCAACCTGCCACACTGCCCGGAAAGTTTGCTAGGGTTTAAAGATAGGTTTTGGTACCTGGCTGCTGTTGTTGATACACTTTTAAAATCGCTCAGCCATGTTGAGCAGCAAAGTTCCCTTCCACACGAGCCTATTCCACCAAGCCTACCAGCTTCTTGCCTAAGGCTTATTTGCCTCATTTCCACCCGTATTTTAAATTCTCCCGCCAATAATTTTATTAGCTCCCGAAAATCTACCCTGTCATCTGCCGAATAAAAAAAGGTTGCTTTGCTGTTATCTGCCTGATACTCAACATCCGATAACTTCATTTCAATTTTCAGGTCATTGATAATTTGTTTTGTCCTAAAAAGGGTGGGTAGCTCCCTTTTCTTTACATCTTCATATTTCTCCAGGTCTTTAGCATTGGCTACCCTGTAAAGTGGCCTGATATTTTCATCATCATTGATTTTTTTTCTTTGCATTTGAAGCCTTACAAGCTCCCCTTGAAGTGATACATAGCCAAGATGATGTCCATTAGGCACATCTACAATTACAGGGTCTCCGGCATGGAGTTCTATGCTGCTATTCCTGAAGAAATCTTTTCGGCCACCTTTGAACCTTACCTCTACAATAGGAAAAGTATTGACCATAGGCAAATCCATGTTGGATAGCCAATCAAAAACATTCATTTTATTGCAGCCACCGGTGCTGCATCCCCCATTGTTTTTACATCCCGCCACAGTTGTACCTGTACCAGTACTGCATGATTTACATCCCGACATATCTTCTTATATATATATAATTTTAAGACTTTGTAAATTACCCGGAAGGGTTTTAAATGTATAGTAAAATATCTACATTTATTACCGTCAAAAAATCAAAATTTAATTATTTTAGAATGTAAGTTAAGCATTTATTATATCCCTGCCAATATCTTTTCTAAATTGTATCCCTTGGTAGCATACTGTTTCCGCAGCTCCATAGGCAAAATTTAGTGCTTCATCTATATTTTTTCCCAATCCTGTCAATGCCAATACCCTTCCTCCATTGGTTACCACATCGTTTTCTGCATCAAAAGATGTTCCTGAATGAAAAACAAAAGCATCTTTTACATGCTCCAGCCCCTCTATTTTTTTGCCTTTTTCATAAGCTCCGGGATAACCTTTAGAAACCAAAACAATTGTAGCCGCGGTCCGTTCATCTATATCTAATTTAATTTTATCCAAACCTTGGCGATGAACAGCCTCGAATACATCCACAAGGTCATTTTTAATTCTTGGAAGTACAGTTTCAGTTTCGGGGTCGCCCATTCTTACATTGTATTCTATTACATATGGGTCATCTTTTACCTTCATCAAACCTATAAAGATAAATCCAACATAATCTAAATTATCTTCAGCCAAACCCCTTATTGTGGGTTTTATAATTCTTTCTTCAACCTTTTCCATAAATGCTTTATCCGCAAACCCGACTGGTGAAATAGCCCCCATACCTCCTGTATTTGGCCCGGTATCTCCTTCTCCTATCCTTTTATAATCTTTGGCTTCGGGCAATACAACATAATTTTTTCCATCTGTCAATACAAAAACAGATAGTTCTATCCCTTCCAAATATTCTTCTATAACTACTTTGCTGCCAGCATCTCCAAATACCTTGTCCAAAAGCATACTTTTTAATGTTGCCTGAGCTTTTTGGTTCGTGTCATCAATTACAACACCTTTTCCTGCTGCTAGGCCATCTGCTTTGAGTACAATAGGGGTCTTTGCAGTAGATAAATATTTCAGCCCTTCTTCATATTGATATGGATAAAATGTTACAGAACCGGCTGTTGGTATTTGGTGCTTTAGCATGAACTTCTTTGCAAAATCTTTACTACCTTCGAGTGCTGCCCCATCTTTTCCCGGTCCAATTACTATTATATCTTTTAAACCTTTTTCTGCTAATAAAAAATTTCGAATACCTTTTACTAATGGATCTTCAGGGCCAACTATTACTAATTTTATGTTGTTTTCCTGGATGCACTTATAAATGCATTCAAAATCGGTAGCAGATATCGGCAGGTTTTGTCCAAAACTTGCGGTGCCGGCATTTCCAGGTGCAAAATATATTTTATCACATTTGGGGCTTTTGCTGATTTTCCACGCAAAAGCATTTTCCCTTCCACCCGATCCCAGGATCAAAATATTCATAAAAATTATATGATTAGTAAATTTAAGGTAAGTGCAAACGGAATTAAATAACTTTAGATTCAATGAACAATGATAATTCTGATTTACATTTTCATTATCCATTAAATACTAGATAATCTAATTTGCGTATTCAGATAAGAATTTGATCCTCATCAATCGAAGTTCCTCTTCAGTAAAATCGTCTTCGCCCAATTCTTGTAGTGCCAATTGTATATTATCTGAATCCGCACTCATAAAATAATCACTGATATCTTGTTGTTTCTCTTCATCAAGAACCTGGGTTATATAATAGTTAAGGTTAAGTTTTGTACCAGAATAGCAAATATGTTCAATTTCTGAAAGCAATTCTGCCATAGTAAGGTCTTTGGCTTCAGCAATTTCTTCCAAGTCTATTTTCCTGTCTATTTGCTGGATGATAAATATTTTAATTTTTGACTTGTTGACAGTAGATTTTACTACAACATCTGATGCAGTTATTATATCGTTTTCTTCAACATACTTGGTTATAGCAGCTAAAAATGGCATTCCGAATTTCACTACTTTTCCCATGCCCACCCCATTGATTTGGGCCAGCTCTTCTTTTGTGGTAGGATAGGTAGTGGCCATTTCCTCAAGGGATGGATCTTGGAAAATTACATATGGTGGAAGGTTTTTTTCTTTTGCTATTTTTTTCCTTAAGTTTTTTAAAAGCTCAAACAAGTTTTCATCATGAGCTTTTGTTACTACAGCTTCCTTGTCAGACTCCTCTTCAGTTGCAAGTGTGCTGTAATCATGGTCTTTAGACAACATGATATCGTAGGGGTCTTTGAGGAATTTTTTACCTTTTTTAGATAAGCGTAAAGCCCCAACATTATCTATATCTTTTTCCAAAAATTCATTGAGCAAACTTTGTCTGATCACTGATGCCCAAAATTCTTCATCATGCTCCTGCCCTTGTCCGTAAATGTCAAGGGCATCATGTTCGTAGCTTTCAACATATTGATTTGAAATGCCCCTGATAACATTGATAAGGTGCGGGACTCCAAATCTTTCTTCTGTTTGGTCTACCGCGTCCAATACAATAGCAACATATTCCTTGCCTTCAAATTTTTCTTTTGGTTTCATACAATTATCACAAAATCCACAATCTTTTTCAAATGTTTCTCCAAAATAATGGAGTAGTTGAATTCTTCTGCATACGGCTGATTCGGCGTATGCAGAAATTTCCTGCAAAAGGACTTTTGCATTTTCCCTTTCTGTTACAGGTTTGTCTTTATTAAATTTATCTAATTTGATGATATCATTATCACTATAAAACATCAGGCAGTTGCCTTCTAGTCCATCCCTTCCTGCCCTCCCGGTTTCCTGATAATAACCTTCAAGTGACTTTGGTGTATCATAGTGAATCACAAAACGGACATCAGGTTTGTCAATGCCCATACCAAAGGCAATAGTAGCAACTATTACATCAACTTCTTCATTTAGGAAATCATCCTGGTTTTTCATCCTCACATGGGGGTCCAGGCCGGCGTGGTAAGGTGCTGCCTTAATATCGTTTACATTTAGCAGTTGAGCAATTTCTTCTACTTTTTTTCTGCTGAGGCAATATACAATTCCAGATTTTCCTTTATGGTTTTTTATATATTTAATTACTTGTTTTTTTGTGTGCTGCTTTGGCCGGACTTCATAATACAGGTTGGTCCTGTTAAAGGAGGATTTAAATAAATCAGCTTCCTCCATTTGCAGGTTTTTTTGTATGTCAAGTTGCACTTTGGGTGTGGCGGTTGCAGTCAGGGCAATTATCGGCAAATTGCCCAATTGTCCAATGATTGATTTTATCCTTCTGTATTCAGGACGGAAATCATGGCCCCATTCAGAAATACAATGGGCTTCATCTATGGCCACGAAAGAAATATTTGCTTGCTTGAGGAAATTTAGATTTTCTTCTTTTGTCAAAGACTCCGGTGCCACATATAATAACCTCACCTCTCCGCTCAGGGTATCTTTTTTTACCCTGTTCATTTCAGTTTTGTTTAAGGTGGAATTCAGGAATTGTGCATTTATACCTAAAGCATTGAGTTGATCTACCTGATTTTTCATCAGTGCTATGAGGGGAGAAATCACAATTGCTGTCCCTGGCTCTATTAATGCAGGAAGCTGATAGCAAAGTGACTTTCCTGCACCCGTAGGCATAATTACAAATGTATTCCTCTTGTTAAGGATATTCTTGATCACCTCTTCCTGTCTTCCCCTAAACTGACCGTATCCGAATATCTCTTTTAATTTATCTTTTAATTGCACCACTTGTTCTGTTAACATCTTGCTCTTTTAACCATTGTAGATTTGACGAAATATGTATATTTGTTCAAATTTAATATTAAACCTTTTTATTAATTTGAATTTAGGAAAAAATATTAAAAAAATTGCCATTGATGTCCTATTAAATGAGGCGGAAGCCATAAAAAATTTAATAGGTCATATCGATGATAATTTTTCAAATTGCGTAGAAGCAATTCTTGACAGCAAAGGTAGGGTAATTATAACAGGAATTGGAAAAAGTGCACATATTGCTCATAAAATTGTAGCTACACTCAATTCTACAGGTACCCCATCAATGTTTTTGCATGCGGCTGATGCTATACATGGCGATTTGGGTATGGTGCAGCAAGATGATACAGTTATTTTTATTTCGAAAAGCGGCAATACTCCTGAAATAAAAGTTTTGTTGCCCCTGATAAAACGTGCCGGGGCAAAAACAGTAGCTTTGGTAAGCCGTACTGATTCTTTCTTGGCACGTAATTGTGATTATTTGCTCAATGCAACTGTCGGAGAAGAAGCATGCCCTCATAACTTGGCCCCAACAACGAGCACAACAGCACATTTGGCCATGGGAGACGCCCTCGCCGTTTGCTTGTTGGAATCAAGAGGCTTTACCAGTGCGGATTTTGCTAAATTTCATCCGGGCGGTTCGTTGGGAAAAAAACTTTATCTTAAAGTTGATGATATATACCCTATGAATGAAGTGCCCGTAGTGCAAAAGCACGCAAGCGTAAAAGAAATAATCATGGAGATATCGTCCAAAAGGTTAGGGGCAACTGCCGTGATAGACGAACTAAAGAATTTAATTGGTATCATTACAGACGGTGACCTTCGCAGGATGCTGGAAAAACATACAGATTTGTCAAAGATACAGGCTATTGATGTTATGAGCCCAAATCCTAAGGTGATTTGTAAGGGTGAATATGCAGTGGCAACTTTGGCAATGATGCAAGAAAATAATATTGCTCAACTTATAGTAACCGAAAATTCAAAAGTTGTAGGTTTTATACATTTGCACGATCTTTTAAAGGAAGGAATAGTATAATGAACAAAAACAATTATGTAGTAATTATGGCAGGTGGGATCGGAAGCCGATTCTGGCCTTATAGCCGAAATGAGTATCCTAAGCAATTCCTTGATGTTTTGGGCATCGGTAGCTCCTTATTGCAAATGACTTACCAAAGGTTTTTGGGGATTTGCCCCAAAGATAATATAGTGATTGTCACCAATGAGAACTATGCAAGTTTGGTACAGGAGCAATTGCCTGAACTTACAAAAGATCAAATTTTGTTGGAGCCCATAAGAAGGAATACAGCACCTTGTATCGCATACGCCTGTTATAAAATTTATAAAAAGAACAAAGAGGCAAATATAGTAATTGCTCCTTCCGACCATGCAATTTTTAAGGAAGCATTGTTTGAGTCAGCAATTCAAAGTGCTATTCAAGCAGCTTCGGGAAATGATAAGCTTATCACATTGGGCATAAAGCCAAACAGGCCTGAAACTGGCTATGGGTACATCCAATATCATCAGGATACCCTTGATCCTATAAAAAAAGTTAAAACTTTTACAGAAAAACCTCAGTTGGAACTGGCCAAAAAGTTTATTGACAGCGGCGACTTTGTTTGGAATGCAGGTATTTTTATATGGAGTGCCAAAGCGATTATCAATTCGTTCAATAAATATATGTATGATACAGCAGAAATTTTTGAAGAAGGGATGAGCTGCTATTATACCGAAGATGAAGATAATTTCATCAAGAAAGCCTATTCACAATGTAAAAATGTATCGATTGATTATGGCATAATGGAGAAAGCCGACAACGTATATGTTGTTTTGGGTGATTTTGGCTGGTCGGACCTTGGATCATGGAATTCACTGCATGAAATAAAAGAAAAAGATGAAAGCATGAACGTAATAGATGCCAATGCTTTAATGTATGATACAAACAACTGTATCATTAAAGGTCCAAAAGATCAATTAGTGGTAGTTCAAGGCCTTGAGGGATATCTGGTAGCTGTTTGTGAAAATGTAGTGTTGATCTGCAAAAAGGACGAAGAGCAAAAATTTAGGGAATTTACCAGTGATGTTAAATCAAAAAAAGGGAATATGTTTCTTTAGGTTGAAGGTGGTGGGTTATAGGTAATAGGCGATGGGTGATGGGTTATAATAACATTCTTTACCAGTATTTGCCGTCCGATAAAATAAGAAAGGGGCTTCTAAAGTCCCTTTCTTATACTTCAATTCGAATTTGCATTCCATAAAAACGCATCCTAAAAACCATTTCAGATCACCTTGTAGCTCTAAAATTCAATTTAGAGCTCATATAGCTTATTACCCATAACCCATAACCTCCCATAACCCATTACCCATTACCTATTTAAACACCATCCTATATTCAGAACTTACATTTCCTTTGCTGATGTTAATGAGCTTATTTTTAAGTAAGCGCTTTTTGAACCCAGTGAGGTAATCTGTAAAAAGCACCCCTTCTATATGGTCGTATTCATGTTGGATAATCCTGGCCTTTATGCCACTATATACCTCCTTGTGCTCCTGCCAATTTTCATCAAAATAATGGATCTCTAGCTCCTCGTTCCTGAAAATTTCTTCCCTAATTCCTGGAATGCTCAGGCAGCCTTCTTCAAAAGCCCATTCTTCACCACGTTCATCAATAATCTGAGGATTTATAAAAACTCTTTTAAACCCCTTAAGGTCGTTTTCGCCATCCTCGCTCATTGGGTCTGAATCTACAACGAACATGCGTACCCCCATGCCAATTTGTGGGGCAGCCAAACCTACTCCATGGGCATTGTACATGGTTTCGAACATATCATTACTCAGCTCCACAACATCAATTGAGCCTTTTAATATATCTTTAGCCCTTTGTTTCAAAACCGGATTGCCATAGGCAACAATAGGATAAATCATGATCAATGTTTGTTTTCCAAAAATGATTGCAATATTAAAACTGCACTTATTTTATCTATATTACTTTTATTTCTTCTGTCTTTTTTTTTCATGCCCCCAGCTATCATGGCTTCCAAGGCTATTTTAGATGTGAAACGCTCATCTTCCAAAAAAAGGGGTTTGTCAGGAAATTTTTTCTTTAAAAGGTTTAAAAAATGCCTAACCTGTTGGCTATTGCTAGTGTCTTGGTTGTTCAGGTTTTTGGGCATACCAACCACAAAAGCTTCAATTCCTTCTTTTTGATCAAATTGCATCAAGTACTCAATAACATCTTTGGAATGAACCGTATCTAATGGAGAGGCAATTATTTTTAAAGGGTCTGTAATTGCAAGGCCTATTCTTTTGGTGCCATAATCTATTGCTACTAACCTGCCCACTTAATTCAATTTAATTTTTTTAGCCAGCATTTTCTTGATTTCCTTTTCCAGTTCCAATGCCTTGGGAAAAAGTATTTCATTTTCTATGCGGGCATGGCTAATTAAATTTTCTTCAAAAGATTTTAGCTCAGCAAAAATTACTTTTAAATGCAGGTCATTTTCCGGTTGCAATGAATAATTGTGTGTTATCGACCGCAGACCCTTCATTTCATCATCATTTTGTTCATGTTCGGTTGCAAAAGCCTGAAGGGAATGTTCTTCGAGAGCATAATAAATTTTCGCAGGATTTTTTATTCCATCCAGCGTTTTGTTCAATAAAAGGATATAAGAAAATAAAGAATCTTCCTCTTCATAAATATGATGGATGAAATCTTCTACAAATAAAGGAAACACCAGTTTTAAATCCTGAACAATTAAAAAATGGTCTTTAGTTTTTGTAGGGAGGTTTTCAATCAATTTGGCAACATATGGCAGCTTTTGTTTTATAAAAATATAGTGGCTGTGTTTTAGGTACTCTATTACCAGGTCTACGGGAAATGCAATTAGGCTTAGCTTTGTTTCTGAAGGAGAGGAAGATACAGCCTCCAAGCTGCTGATGACAGATTTTATATTTAAGCCTTTCTCAGCACATACATCTTCCAATGTTCTTTCTGAATAATCGTAAAATTTAATCCCAAAATAATATAGAACTGACGCGTATACGTAGTTCTCATCAACCAACTCTTCTATTTTTTTGTTAAAAATATTCACGGCATGGAGAAAATTTATCTGCAAATATATGCAATTACTAGTTGAAATATTCCATGGATTTAATGACTAAAGTTAAAGTTAGCGTATAATTTGTAAAAGTTCAATAACAACAAAACGAAATACTTTATATTACCGTTAAGTTTGTATACTTATAGACTTAATTGATTCTTGTTTTCAAGGCATAGCATGATCAATTTAGTTCCATAACTATTCCTAAATGAAATTCAATTTAAAAATATTTTAAAGTGAGCAAAATCAATAACTCTAAGTTCCATATAAAACTTCCTTTATTACTGGCCATTGCTATATCTGCTGGTATGTTAATAGGGGCCACCATGGCAAATACTTCCACATCCAACACTATAATAAGCAGTGTGCTGAAATTCAGGGAAGTACTTACTTATATTGAAAAAGACTATGTAGATACTGTAAATTCTGAAGAACTGGTTGAGATGGCAATCAATACTATGCTTGAAAAACTTGACCCCCATTCGGTTTATATACCTGCAAAAGACCTAAAATTGGCAAATTCACAGCTTGAAGGGGAGTTTGATGGAATCGGTATAGAATTTTCAATTATTAAAGATACCATTCATGTAGTGGCGCCATTAAGCGGTGGCCCCTCAGAAAGGGTAGGGTTGATGAGCGGGGATAAAATAATAAAAGTAGATGATAAAACAGTTGCTGGTGTTGGCATTAGCAACAGGGAAGTTTTTGAAAAACTCCGGGGCCCTAAAGGGTCGGAAGTGACTTTGGGAATAAAAAGAAGGGGTGTTAGCGAAATAAATTCTTTCAAGATCATCAGGGATAAAATCCCACAACATTCTGTAGAAGTCAGCTATATGATCAACAAAGAAGTCGGTTATATAAAAGTAAGCAGGTTTTCAGCAACCACTTATGAAGAATTTCAGCAAGCCCTTACAAACCTGAAATCACAAGGCATGAACAAACTCGTGCTGGACTTGCAGGGAAATCCAGGAGGTTATCTTGGCGCTGCTTTTAATATGGCAGATGAACTGATATCAGGGAATAAAATGATTGTTTATACCGATGGAAAGGATTCTCAATATGATACAGAATATAGAGCTAGGAAAAATGGTGTGTTTGAAGATGGCCCTGTTATCGTACTTATTGATGAAGGAAGTGCTTCTGCCTCAGAAATTGTGGCGGGTGCCTTACAGGATAATGATAGGGGCCTTATTGTTGGCCGCCGATCTTTTGGCAAAGGCTTGGTACAGATGCCTATTGATTTAAGCGATGGCTCTGAATTAAGGTTGACGATTTCCAGATATTATACCCCCAGTGGCAGATCTATCCAAAAACCATATAAAAGCGGCTCTGACCCTGATTATAAGACAGACATCCTTCACAGGTATGAACATGGAGAGCTTTTTAGCGCAGATAGCATCAAGTTCAATGATTCTTTAAAGTTTGAAACCAGTAAGGGAAGGGTAGTATATGGAGGCGGAGGTATTATGCCTGATTTTTTTGTGCCAATTGATACCAGCCATAATTCTGAATACTTCAGGAACTTATTCTCCAATAACATAGTAAAAGAATACTCACTAAACTACCTGGAGCTGAATAAAAAGGACCTTCAAAAAATGAACCTTGACCAGTTTTTAACAAATTTTGAAGTTTCTAATTCAATGTTGAACGACATGGTGAAACTAGCTGAAAGGTCAGAGGTGCCTTTTAATGAAAAGGAATTTGCAATTTCTAAAAACGCTATCATGCTCCATGTAAAGGCGCAGCTGGCAAGGACCCTTTATGGGAATGAAGGATTTTATAAAGTTTTCAACCAATCGAATGAAGTTTTAAAAAAGGGCCTTGAGATGTTTAAGCAGGCTGAGGAACTGGCAATTGCAAATTAATATATAAAGGGCGCATTTGGGATAATTTAAGCTTCCTTTTTTTATTGGCTACATCAAATTTTATAGGTACTCCTGAACATAAAGGAAACCTTTGGTCTAAACTTAATAACATGTCATATTATTATAAATTAGGCACTATACCCCCCAAACGGCATATACAGTTCAGGCAACCCGATGGAAGCCTTTATACTGAAGAGCTGTTGGGATCTAAAGGTTTTTCTGGCATATACTCTATCTTGTACCATATTTTCCCTCCTACAAGGGTGGAAAAAGTACAGGCCCCTGAACCCTGGAGCCATATAATAGCAGAACCCCGGAACCTTCTTCAAACGCACCTTATAACCTCAAAGGCAGGCACAACAGGAATAGATTACCTTGAGTCCCGAAAAGTTTTAATGATGAACAACGATGTTTCCATAGCAATATGCAATCCGGAGGCTAAGGAAATGGATTATTTTTATAAAAATGCCGAAGGTGATGAAGTAATTTTTATACATGAAGGTAGCGGTACCCTATATTCACAATTTGGGATACTTAAAGTAATCAAAGGGGATTATGTGGTAATTCCCAGGACTACGATCTATAAGTTTACATGGGAATTTGGTTCCGTAAGGCTGCTTATTATTGAATCAGCCAGCCCTGTAGAAACTGTAAAACGTTATCGCAATGAACTAGGGCAGCTATTGGAACACGCGCCATATTGCGAGCGGGATATCAGGCCACCCTCATCACTTGAAACAGTTTCCGATAAAGGTGAAGTTTTAATCAAAATTAAAAAAAGCGGATTTCTACATCAATATATTTATGGCCATAGCCCTATGGATGTTGTGGGATGGGATGGCTTCCTATACCCATATGCTTTTTCAATCCATGATTTTGAGCCTATTACAGGAAGGATCCACCAGCCACCACCAGTGCATCAAACATTCCAGGCAAACAATTTCGTAATTTGTTCATTCGTGCCAAGGATGTTCGATTATCATCCACTATCAATTCCTGCGCCTTACAACCATTCAAATATTGATTCTGATGAAGTATTGTTTTATGTTGATGGCAACTTTATGAGCAGAAAAGGGATCGACATTGGATCTTTTACCCTTCATCCTGGAGGGCTTCCGCATGGTCCACATCCTGGTGCAGTCGAAAAAAGTATTGGTGCAACAAAAACAGAAGAGCTGGCTGTAATGGTGGATACATTTAAGCCGCTTTTTCTCACGGAAGACGCATTCCCTTATCTGGATGAAGCCTATCCATTTAGCTGGCTGAAAGAATAGTGATTATTTTTAGCGTAATTTGCATGGTTTTTGAAGTTCTGTTGTAAATTTTTTAACATGTCCGATTATTTTTTTGTATGAAAGCTTTTTTCTTCGTTTTTGGGATATTTACTATTGCCATAACAATGCTACCTTTTATAAAATCTGATAAATGGTGGATTAGGATATTTGACTATCCAAGGTTTCAGGTTATGGCTTTTGCTTTGGTCAGCCTTGTTGGAATACTTTATCATGAATCCCTGGACCATTATTCTGATTATTTATTAATTGCATTATTGTTAATGTGCCTGGTTTATCAATTCTTTATAATCATCCCTTATACCCCTATATTTACTTCTCAAGTAAAAACCTCTAAAAGTGAAATATCGGAAGGAAGCGTTGGCTTATTGATTTCAAATGTTTTGATGTACAACAAGAATTCTAAAAAACTTCTCGAGATAATTAAAGATTGCGACCCTGATATTATACTTGCTGTAGAGACGGATAAATGGTGGCAAACACAGCTGGATGTATTGAAATACGCTTACCCTAAGACTATTACCTACCCTTTGGATAATACCTATGGAATGCTTTTGTATTCAAAATTTAATCTTTTAGATAGTGAAGTCAGGTTTCTGATAGAGGAGGATATACCGTCATTTTATACGAAGATAAAATTAGGCAATGGTAAAGTAATTGAATTATATTGTTTGCACCCCACTCCGCCAGTTCCAGGAGAAAATGATAGATCAACGGAACGGGATGCCGAATTACTCCTTGTTGGAAAAGAGGCCAAAAAATCAAAATATCCAATTATTGTGGCGGGAGACCTTAATGATGTTGCATGGTCTTATACTACAAAACTTTTTCAAAAAATAAGTGGCCTGCTGGACCCAAGGATCGGTAGGGGCCTCTTTAATACATTTAATGCTAAATACCCATTTTTGAGGTGGCCACTGGACCATGTATTTCATTCTAATCATTTTAAAGTGGTAAAATTAAAACGATTGCCACATTTTGATTCAGACCATTTTCCGATTTTTGTTCATCTGAACCTGGAACCCAACGCCACTATTGAACAGGAGGAGCCTACAGCGGACATCGATGAAATAGAAGAAGCTCAGGAGAAGATTGAAAAGGTTTAACTGAGAGGTAAAAGATGAAATTCTTGTTCCTGTACAATAAAGGCAAATTAAAGATTCATGAATAAAATATTTACATAATGTATTTCATTAAAACCTGCCCTGTATAAGTATTAAAAACAATCTTCCTGCCTTTTGTACCGCATAGACTTTTTGCAGCTATTGGGATTTTATATTTAATGAGGATGTTTTCTGTTATTTGGGCATTTCTTTCCCCAACCATTATGCTATTCCTGCTGTAAGCAAGCTGACTTGCTCCGCCAAATATCTTGGCAATAATGTTTTTCTTTTCAGCACCTGCTTTCAGCATTTTTTCAATAAGTAAATCAATTGCAATATTTCCAAATTTTGGTGAGGCAAGTCCTTCACCGTTCCATAAAGGCATCATAAAATGGTTCATGCCACCTATAAGCTGTTTTGTGTCGTATAAGCACACGGCCACGCATGATCCAAGAACAGTCTGGATTTCATGTGGTTGTACAGCAACGAATATGCTTGAGGACATTAAAAAGTGAAATTTAACTTCCTGATTTTTGATGACAGCCATGGTTATAGCAATTCTTCCTCACCAAAAAGTGTACAACCGTCGGGTTTTAAATGGTCACTCTCAGGGCTTAAAGCCGAAAAGGCTGGCAAGTTAACAGTAATACAAGTGCCCTCATTTTTATTGGAAACTACATAAATGTTGCCTTTAGATATATCAATCATTTCTTTTACTATAGACAAGCCAAGGCCATGGCCAGGATGTTTTTTCGTAGGACCTTCTTCCAGTTGGTGAAACCGTTCAAAAATGTATTTTTGCTCATGTTCACTCATCCCGGGGCCCTTATCCTCAACTGTCAATACAAGATTGCCACCTTGTATTTTTCCATGAACTTTTACCTGTTCCCCCATTGGGCTAAATTCAATGGCATTGGCAAGCAGGTTTACCAAAATAGTTTGTAAAATAGTTGCATCTGTATTAAAAACAGTTGCTTCTTCATCAACATTAATAATTATTGCAATATTCCGGAGCCTTATCCGTGGCTCAAGATACCGCACCTGTTCTTTTACAAATTCATAAATATTGATCTCAGCAGCATGGGGAATAACTTCCCCTGCTTCTATTTCTGCTGCGGCAAATATGTTTTTTAGCTGATAGTCCAAATTAAAAGCTTCCTGATAAATATGTGAAGAATATTTTGTGAGATCTTCCCCTTTTATTGCCCCAGACATGATATTTCCCGAAAATCCCAATATTGCGGTTAATGGATTGTTAATTTCATTTCGTATGTTTGAAAGAAAGCTTGATTTCATCTTTTCAGCTTTAATCAACCTCCTGTTCAATTCCTCCATTTCTTTACACATTTCCACTT
>JALZND010000012.1:14263-20028 GCA_030857845.1 Bacteroidota bacterium
CAATGTATCTTTCTCTTCCAACCTATATAATAATTCTTCAACAAGTGCCTTATCGCTTAATGTGTTATTTGATTTCATAAATATTTCATCGTGATTTTGATATTCATCTTTTTTTATTAAAGGTATTTTCTCGGGACAATCTTCTATTAATGTTTTAAAATATGGGGTGCTATCCCTTCTAATGGAAGGATTTTTTCAGCAGCGTTTAGTTTTATTGCTTCTTTTGGCATCCCAAAAACGACACATGATTTTTCATCTTGTGCTATGGTTTTAGCCCCCGCTTCTTTCATTTCAAGCAGGCCCCTTGCACCATCGTCACCCATTCCGGTCATTATTATCCCTATGCTGTTTTTACCCGCATATTGTGCCGTAGATCTGAACAATACGTCTACAG
This sequence comes from Bacteroidota bacterium, assembly GCA_030857845.1. GTDB lineage: Bacteria > Bacteroidota > Bacteroidia > Cytophagales > Cyclobacteriaceae > JALZND01. The sequence continues at coordinate 14,658 of JALZND010000012.1, forward strand.
AAGGTTTATGCCTGTTCACAAGAGGTCCGTCTTTTACTTCAACATAATATCTTGCACCGCTCCTTTTGAGTAATAGATGTTTATTGCCAGGGGCAATCAATGCCCTTCCCCTAATTACCGTATCGCCATTTTCTGCTTCTTTTACAGTTATTTTACAGATTTCATTCAACCTTTTTGCAAAAGACTTTGTGAACATCTCCGGCATGTGCTGAACGATTACTATGCCGGGGCAATCCAAAGGAAATGCCTCCAAAAATATCCTTAATGCTTCTGTTCCACCAGTTGAAGCCCCTACAGCAATCACTTTTTCCGTAGTCTGGATCATGCTTTTGGGGGCTTGTTTTATTACAGCATCAGTTGTAAGTTTTGGCTGCACATTAAAAACAGAGCTTTTTCTCTTTATGGTAGCCTTTGATGCAGCTTTTACAAGGCCACAAATTTTCTCTTTGGCCTCATCAAGAAATTCTTTTGTATGTAATTGTGGTTTGGTAATTATTTCGAAAGCGCCATATTCAAGTGCCTTCAACGATGTTTCAGCACCCTGTAATGTAAGGCTAGATACTATTATTACAGGAATGGGATGCTGCGACATGATTTTTCTTAAGAATGTCAATCCATCCATTTTCGGCATCTCAACATCCAAAGTTATCACATCGGGCAATTCAGCACTTATCTTAGCTGCAGCAATATAAGGGTCTGCTGCTGTTCCTATCACTTCTATGGATGGGTCCGATTCAAGGATCATAGATAAAGTTTGCCTGACCACTGCAGAATCATCTACTATAAGTACTTTTATTTTTTGTTTCATCGCTGTCAGGAAGTTGATGATTTAGATTACCTTAATTTTTACCTATTTTTAATCTTTAGTCAAATAAGAAAATATTTAAATTTTCCTAAAAATGGTAGGCTTTACCTGTGCCAGCGGCACGTTCATATTAGTAATCGATTCTGAATGACCTAAGAAAAAATAACCACCTGTACTTAATTTTGTACAAAGTTTATTAATTACATTTTCCTGGGTTTCTTTACTAAAATAGATGAGCACATTCCTACAGAAGATGATGTCAAAAGGCCCTTGCACATCATAAAAATCGTCCATAAAATTTAGCCTTTGAAAGGTTACTTTGCTCCTGATTTTTGGGATTATCCTTACAGAATTATTTGATACATCTTTATTTTTTAAAAAATATTTTTTCTTTAAAATCAGTGGAAGGTGTTCAATCCTATCATGAGAATAAATTGCTGTTTTCCCTTTTTGCAGCACCTCCATGCATATATCTGTTGCTAAAATATTGTAATCTACCACTGTTTTCTCTCCAATCTCTTCAAAAGTCACCGCAATGGTATAAGCTTCTTCTCCACTTGAGCAACCGGCACACCAGATTTTATATTTTTTCTGCCTATTTTGATTTATCTCATGATATAGCTGATCTGATATATAATTAAAATGGTCTGCTTCACGAAAAAAATCAGTTTTATTGGTTGTTACAGCATCAATCATTAGAATGATCTCCTCATGGTGTTTGTCTTTTACCAGAACAAAATCAGCATATTCCTTAAATGATCCATAATTTAAGGCTTTAAGCCTCTTTTGCAATCTACTTTCAAGCATTACCTTTTTTACCGCGGGCATTTTAATGCCACATTCCTTAAATATAAAAGAGCTGATCCTGGCAAAATCATCATTTGTCATTTTAGGTGGACAGATGTACCCAATTTCAGTTCCTTGCATGTTTTATTTTTTTAAGGTGCGGCGCCCATGAAAGGCCAAAATTAATAAATCCATCAGAAGATAAATCAGTAAGGCCAAATCCTCCCGAAATATCAAATTGTATGTTTCTTGTTATTAAAAAACATAAACCGGTATTGAAACCATGTTGGTTATAACCATCTTCAGGGACAAATCCGTAATTTTCAATAAATATTGTTGTTCTAGGTGTTACTGTTAAGTCCAAGCCAATAGTATACAGGCCTGTACTCATCGGTTGGTTGCCATCCCATAATATTCCTCCATTATAGCTAAAGGACAGCTTTTCTGTTAAAGAATGTTGGGCCATAAACTTAAAAGCTGGAGCAATATAGGTTGGACTCAATTCTTTGTTACCAATATATGGCAGGTTTATGGAAGCCAAAAAGCTAATATCTGGTAGCAGCCCTTGTTCTTCTACAATAAAAATTTTAGTACCAACTGATAATGCATTAAAACCTTTGGCTTGTATTGCTATGTCAGAATTGCTGCTGCGGTCAATGGTTTTAATATATTCAGAGGTAAGCCTCAACTCAAAATTGTTAGAAACTCCATAACGTACCAAAGTAGCATTATAAGTAAATGATTTATTATTCCTGTTATGGTCATCATTAAATTCATAATTGAATCCTGTTTCAATTTGAATGTTAGATTTTTTTATCAAATAAGGAGTATCAGCCATTCCTGGCCTATCGGTTGAAATGATTTCTAATTGCTCAGGTTTTATTTCAGATAGACCTTGTTGGGCTTTTACTATATTAAGTCCGAAGGACATACACAAGAAAATACACAGGTAGAATTTTACCACAGATTGATTATTTCCGGTTTATATGAAATGGAGCATCCCCCTTGAGCTTCATAAAAAGTTCGAGGAGCAGGGCTACTGCTCCTCGAGAGCTTTATTAGAATTTTTCAAAATCATGATCAATGGTGTCGTGGCCATTTGATCCAGACATATTCAATACTACACCAGAGGATTTAGCTTTTTCGTTTTCAAAGGTTTTGGCTTTTGTTGTTTTGGAAGTAAATCCTGGAGATTTATGATTGGTCGATGCTGTAAATGACTTTCTTCTATCATGGCCGATGTTAAAAAAAGACATGGTTTCCCTTAATTGATCGGCCTGGCTTGAAAGCTCTTCAGCACTGGCTGCCATTTCTTCAGAAGTGGCAGCATTGTTCTGGATAACCTGGTTGAGCTGTTGAATGGCATTGTTGACCTGCTCTGCACCTGAATTTTGTTCGATGCTGGATGCAGCAATTTCCTGAACCAACCTGGATGTTTTTTGAATGTCAGGCACAATAAGTTCAAGTAATTTTCCCGATTTCTCAGATATAGAAACGCTTGATCCTGACAAAGTATCAATCTCTGTAGCGGCAATCTGGCTTCTTTCGGCTAATTTTCTGACCTCTGCGGCCACTACTGCAAAACCTTTGCCATGCTCGCCTGCCCTTGCTGCTTCAACTGCTGCATTTAAAGCAAGCAAGTTGGTTTGACGGGCAATTTCCCCAATTATCGATATTTTACTAGCAATTTCTTTCATAGAAACTACTGTTTGGTTTACCGTCTTGCTGCCTTCTTGTACATCTTCCGCAGCCTTTAAAGCAATTTTTTCAGTTAGTTGTGAGTTGTCGGTGTTTTGTTGGATGTTTGAAACCATTTGTTCCATAGATGAAGAAACTTCTTCTGCAGAAGCTGCTTGTTCCGTAGCACCTTCAGAAAGCTCTTGCGAGCCAGAGCTTAATTGTTGGCTTGCTGAGGCAATATTGTCGGCAGCTGAGTTTACATATCCTATTATTTCTTTAAGCTTGTTCACCATTTGCTTTAAATGTTCTAAAAGCTCGCCAATTTCATCCTGGTTTTTTATGTTTATTTCTATTGTTAGGTCACCTAGTGCTATTGCTTTAATGGCAGCTTTTGCTTCATTGATTGCATTGGTAATGGCAGATATGATCCAGTAAGAAACTCCAAGGGCAATTGCAATGCTTATGACCAACATTAATAACATGGTATAGTTGGCATTGGCGTACATTACATCAGTTTCATCAGCTGTTACTTTTAATGCTTCTTCGTTCTTTTTGATCATTACATCCAGAAGTTTCCCAATTTCCATTCCCAGGGGTCGCTCCTCATTGATAAGAACATTTTCTGCTTCAATAAGGGCTTCTTCTGAATTGATATTTCTTAATTTCAGGATTTTCTTGAAAATTTTTGTCTGATCTTCCCTCTTTCTTGCAAACTGCTCGGAAAGTTCTAATCCTTTTTCATCCTGGAGCTTCATTAAGGCTTCCAGGTTTTTATCAATTTGAATTTGTCGGTCTTCAACCATTTTTACTATTTCTTGTATTGCCTCACCATCGTTTACTAAAATGATCTCCCTGCCTCTGGCTGCAATAAATTGGATGTCCGTTGCTATTCTTCCAGTATAGATGATCCTGTACGATTGATTGTCGGCAATTTTATTTACACTATCGTTGAGCTCGCTGGAATTTGATGTTCCCAAATAGTAGATAAGGCCTGAAAGGCCAATAAGCATTGAAAATGCCAGGATTAATTTATTCTTAATGGTAAAATTCATATTAGTGGGGGATTATATAAAATTGGAATTAGTTAGCTGGTTCTGATACAGTATCTTTAATTATGAGAAGTTCATCTGAGGAAAAAACATGGTCAATGTTCAAGAGCATGATAAAATTCTCATTGTTTTTATACATTCCCTTGATAAGTTCCGACTTGTATTTGCTTCCTATGCTTGGCGGGGGAAGTAATTCTTCTTCAGATATTTCAAGAACTTCCTGAACAGAGTCTACCAAAGCACCAATGGTAATTTGGTCATTATCCATTTGTATTTTAAATACTATAATACAAGTATCGATGTTGAACTCAGTTTTTTGAAGGCCGAATTTAATTCTTGTATCAATGACAGGCAGTACAGTGCCCCTGAGGTTAGTTACTCCTGTCAAAGATTTTGGTGCTTTCGGTACTTTTGTAATGGGTGGGATGCCCATGATTTCAAGCACGTGAGCTACGTTTACAGCAAATAATTCGTCGTTTAACCTGAAGGAGAGATAGGATTCGATCCCTGATGGGCTGTTTGTCATAAAGCTTGAAATGATTTAATTGTACATTGATTGATTAATTTATGGGTGTCTAACACTAAGGCTATGGTGCCATCGCCTAATATTGTAGCGCCTGAAAAGATGTCCAGGTCCTGGTAAAGCTTTCCAAGGGGTTTTAATACAGCTTGGTATTCCCCAACAATAGCATCTACAATAATTCCTGCCCTTTGTCCTTCATATTGTACTGTGATGACTTGTTCTATGGAAGGGCTGGGGGTTTTTATGTCGAACTCATCCCTCAAATAAAAATAGGGGATTTGTTGTTGATCAATAATTATTTGGTTGTTGAAAGCCGATTCAACTTTATTATGCTTTATTTCATAACATTTATCAACAGATGAAAGAGGTATTATTAGATCCCTTTCGTCTATACGAACCAATAGCCCATCAATAATAGAAAATGTTAAGGGTAGTTTTATCGTAATGGAAGTACCGACGTTTGGTGAGGAATCCATTTCGATAAGGCCTCTTAATTCGTTGATTTTCCTCCTTACAACATCCATCCCT
>JALZND010000186.1 GCA_030857845.1 Bacteroidota bacterium
CCTGTTGGCGATCCAATGATCTAGCTGTAAGAGAAAGTCAGCTATAAGATGTGCAACAATTAAACGGATCAAAATCAGCAGGTTTTCCTGCAATAAAACTTCTGACATTTAAAAAAATAATTTTTCTTTTGATGAACGATAAGTAGGCAAATTATAAAAACAGATCAAGACAAAAAAATTTAGTTCATCATGATTTTAATAGTAAATACTTGTTTATTTATAATCTTCTGCTAAAACTTATTGTCATTTATCAAGCATTTTCTGAACTATAGATTCATACCTATTTAAAAACTTCTGCACGGCATAAAATCCTGACGTTTTTAACCTTTGATGTACCGATACCTGAGAAATGTTTAGTTTATCAGCTATTTGTTGTTGTGTTAATCCATCCAACTGTTCTAGTACCACTTCTGCCTGTGAAGCTGACCACCTACTGAACACAATATCGAAAAATGCACATGAAACTTCAAACTCATGATTTAAATCTTCCCATGGTGTTGTGATGATGATCCGGTTTTCCCCTCTCATGACATCAAGTACAGGTCCTGACATACGGAATGCTTGGCCGTCGGCTTCAGCTGTACTTTCAGAAGTAAATTCTATTGTGCCTATGCCTAAGGCTATTCGAGCATCCCAAGCTTTTTTTAAAGTTGTTTCAAAGCTCTTCCTTAAATATACTTTTATGATTATACAGGCCAATAAAGCCTTTGCGGGATCAATCAATACACCTTGAAAGCTATCGCCTCTATATATTTCAAAAGGCGTCCTGACAGATTCAGGAAGCATTTGTTCAATTTTTTTAAAAATTTCCCTGAGTACCGAAAGCAGCTTGGCCCTGGGCTCATTTTTAAGTTGGGAAGAATTAACTATATCTGCTGTGATTACTGCATATTGTTTGCTGCTCATGATCAAATATATTAAAATTTATAATAGTACAATATTATATTTGTTACATATAGTACTGTAATACTATATATGGCAAATATAGTATTACAGTACTATTTTTTTTCAATATATAATATCTTTACAATATAAAAGGCAATTTGCTTTCTTTAGGGATAGGATTTATAGTCGGAGAAAATCTAATGCGACAGCAAATGTTATTCACAAAAGGACCCGGAAGCTAATCAGATTCTTAGCTCCTTCATTTGACGTAATTGTTTTTCAGGATTTCTTGATAGTTTTTTTCAAACTTGACAATTTTTGGCTTTGTAACATTAATGATATAGGGGTTATTTGGATTATGTTCGTAATAATCCTGATGATATTCTTCTGCCTGGTAAAAAGTGGTATATGGGACTAACTCAGTAACTATTGGATTATTAAATTTCTTTTTCTGTTCAAGTTGGGCAATTACTTCTTGTACTTGTTTCCTTTGCTCGTCGTCATGAAAATAAACAGCAGACCTGTATTGTCTTCCCACATCAGGGCCTTGTCTGTTTAAAGTGGTAGGGTCATGGGTATCAAAAAATACTTCCAATATTTTTCTGTAACTGATTATCTTCGGATCAAAATAAATTTCTACTGCCTCCGCATGGCTTGTTTTTCCCGCAGCCACTGCCTCGTAGGTCGGAGTAGTTTCAGCACCACCGGTATATCCGGAAACTGCCATCTTAACACCTGCTACCCTTTCAAAAACAGCCTCCACACACCAAAAACATCCGCCTGCTACGGTGGCCTTTTCCAGCCCTTCAATGTCTTTTGCATCAATTTTTGTGGTCTGCTGATGGTTATTATTTTTCTTTTGTGCGCAAGAAGAATGACTGAACAAAAATCCCATAAGGATTATTGGAATTAGAAGCCTTGTATTTTGCATAATTTTTACAATTAGAAACGTATTTAGTTAATTTGAGGATTTAAACCATTAAACAGAAATAACTGGTTAAGATGAATCATAGTTCACATTACAAAAAAATGTAGTCATCAATTAAATCTAAAGGCCTGCATGCAATTGCATAAAACAGGTAATTGCTTTGTTTTGCACAAAAAAACTAATAATATCAGGCATAAATTAAATCCGTAACCATAATCAATGAATCAAATATGGAAAAAAATAATCCATTCGATCTAACAGGAAAAATTGCTGTAATTACAGGTGGTGGAACAGGTTTAGGTTTGGGGATGGGAAAAGCCCTAATTGATGCTGGGGCTTATGTGGTGATAACTGGTAGAAGAGAAGGGATGCTTAAAGAAGCTTGTGAATTATGTGGAAACAATATGGGCTATATTGCCAGTGATATTACCGAACTTACAAGATTGCCGAAACTTGTTGAAGATATAGAAGCAAAATACGGCGCTATTGATATTTTAATAAACAATGCGGGAATCAATTTAAAAAAACCTGCATTAGAAGTCTCAGACCTGGAATTTCAAACTATCATAAACACAAATGTAAATGGGCTTTTTGCATTGACACGCGAAGTGGCCAAAAAGATGAAAGAAAGAAAAAAAGGATCAATTATCATGATCACTTCAATGGCAGCAATGTATGGACTTTCTTATGTTAGTGCGTATGCAGCATCCAAATCAGCAGTACTGGGCATGTCCAAAGTCCTTGCCAACGACCTGGCTGCATTTGGGATCAGGGTTAATTGTATTGCCCCTGGTTTCATTGATTCTTCCATGCTAAGAAAAGCATTGGATGCAGACCCTGAACGAAAAGAAAAAGTTCTTGGCAGAACTCCAATGAAAACCTTTGGATTGCCTGAAGATATTGGATTCGCTGCCGTATATTTATCTTCAGATGCTTCCAAATTTGTTACAGGAATCAATCTACCTGTGGATGGAGGCAATTCCATTGGATTTTAACTAATACATTAATAAGGTGCTAAATTATATTGGACTTTATAAATACATATAATTATAATGATAGATTTTTTGGATCATAATTTTCTGTTAAACAATGAAGCAGCAAAATATTTGTATCATGAACATGCTGCAAAGATGCCAATCATTGACTATCACTGCCATTTATCACCAGCTGCTATTGCCCATGACCATAAATTTAAGAACCTTACGAGCATCTGGTTGGAGGGAGATCATTATAAATGGCGGGCTATGCGCGCAAATGGTGTAGATGAAAGGTTTTGCACAGGAAATGCTCCAGATTTTGAAAAATTTAAAAAATGGGCAGAAACGGTTCCTTATTTGATAAGAAACCCCCTCTTTCATTGGACTTATATGGAGCTTAAAACATTTTTTGGCACCCATGAAGTACTTAATAAAGAATCTGCTAAAGATATATATGATGTTTGCACTGAAAGGCTCCAGTCTTCAGAACTAAGTGTAAAAAATATAATCAGGTCACAAAATGTAGAAGTTATTTGTACTACTGACGACCCCCTTGACTCCCTCGCATTTCATCAAAAAATAAAGAATGACGCTTTTGAAGTAAAAGTACTGCCAACCTTTAGGCCTGACAGGGCACTTGCGGTTGAGAACCTAAGAGGTTTTGGCCAGTATCTGGAGAACCTTGAAGAAATATCAAATATAGAAATCTATGATTTTAAAAGTTTTATAGATGCTCTTGAAACCCGGCATACCTATTTTCATGAAAAAGGTTGCAGGTTATCTGACCATGGCCTGGAAAGATTATATTCTGAAGATTTTACTGATGATGAGCTCGTGACCATTTTTAAAAAAATAAAATCCCTTGATGCCCTATCTCCTACAGAAATCTTCAAGTTCAAGTCAGCGGTGCTATACCATTTAAGTATTTTTGACTACCAAAGAGGTTGGGTACAACAATTCCATATTGGTGCACTTCGAAATAATAATATCAGGATGCTTCGAAAAATAGGCCCTGATGCCGGATTTGATTCCATTGGTGATTATACACATGCCAAAGACCTCTCCGGGTTTTTTTCAAGGCTTGACGAAAACGAACAGCTTGCCAAAACTATTTTATATAACCTTAATCCTGCTGATAATGAAATATTTGCAGCTATGGCGGGCAATTTCAATGATGGGGTAACCCCTGGAAAAATGCAGTATGGTGCTGCATGGTGGTTTCTTGACCAAAAAGAGGGTATGGAAAGACAAATGAACACTTTATCAAACCTTGGCCTAATTAGTCGTTTTATAGGAATGACTACAGATTCCCGAAGTTTCTTATCATATTCCAGGCACGAATACTTCCGAAGGATTTTGTGCAATATGGTGGGCAAAGATATAGAAGCAGGGGAAATTCCAAATGATTTAGGATGGGCAGGAAAAATTATTAGAAACATATGCTATTACAATGCTTTAAACTATTTCAATTTCCCAGATCATAATCCTACTATTGTATAATGAAGAGCATTGTTACTCTCGGGGAACTCATGTTACGGCTTTCCCCTCCTGACAGCCAAAGAATTGCCCAAGCCATTTCCTTTGACCTTACATTTGGGGGCTCAGAGGCGAATGTGGCAGTAAGTATTGCGGGTTTTGGCCAGAAGGTTGAATTTGTAAGCAGGATGCCAGAAAATGATATATCGCAAGCTGCAAAAATAAATCTAAAAAAACAGGGCGTAGGCACAAAACACATTCTTTTAGGAGGGGATAGGTTGGGTATATATTATCTTGAAAATGGAGCCTCACTACGGGGAAGCAAAGTAATCTATGACAGGGAACATTCTGGTATGGCAACATTGCAACCAGGAATGATTGACTGGGATATCGTTTTTGAAAATTGCAAATGGTTTCATTGGTCAGGAATAACTCCTGCCATTTCAGACGGTGCAGCCAAGGCTTGTGCCGAGGCCATTGATCATGCCAAGGCAAAAAGCATAACAATTTCTACAGATTTAAATTATAGGCAAAAACTATGGAAATATGGCAAACAGGCCAATGAGGTAATGCCAGAAATGGTAGCCAAATCGGATGTAATGCTGGGCGATGTGGATACTTGTGAGAAGCTGTTTGGGATAAAAGTTCAAGGGGTTAATACTGCACGTCCCTTAGAGCCGGGTGAACTTGAACCTTGGTGCCAAATGGTGCAACAAGAGTTTCCTAATCTAAAAGTAATTGCATCTACTTTAAGGCATATAAAAAATGCATCCGAGAATAATTGGAGCGGGGTATTATATGAATCAAAAAACTTTTATCAATCCCCATGGTATAATATTTCCAATATTGTAGACCGGGTAGGTGCTGGCGATGCTTTTATGGGTGCATTGATTTATAAGCTTTCCAAAACTTCTCCTAATAATCAGGAAGCATTGGATTTTGCTGTGGCAGCGTCAGCATTAAAACATACAATATCGGGCGATTTCAACCTAATTACTGAGCAGGAAGTAAATGATTTATTAGCTGGAGCAAGAGGAAAAATTTCTAGGTGAATGTTTATTTATTCACCTTTTTCAAGAACATCCTATAATTTTTAAGAAACACATATACATTCATGGCAAGATTTACCAGGATCCAAGTAGCACTAAAATTAGAAGAAGCGGGTTTTCTGCCACTTTTTTATCATCATGACCTCGAAGTGTTAAAAAAAATTGTTGCTGCATGTTATAACGGAGGCATAAGGATCCTTGAATTTACCAATAGAGGGGAATTTGCTCCTGAAATTTTTTCAGAATTAAATAAATATGCCATTAGCACCTTTCCTGACCTGATACTTGGTGCTGGAACAATAATGGATGCAGGGACAGCTTCAATGTATATTCAGGCCGGAGCAAATTTCATATTATCACCTGTACTGCACGAGGACGTAGCAAAAATCTGTAACCGCAGAAAAATACTTTGGATCCCTGGTTGTGCCACAGCTTCGGAAATTTCATCGGCAGAAGAATTAGGGGCTGAAATTGTAAAAATTTTTCCAGCTTCGTTATTGGGAGGCCCCAAATTTATTGCCGCAATAAAAGGCCCAAGTCCATGGACGAGTATGATAGTAACAGGGGGAATAACTGATGATGAAGCAACCCTAAAAGAATACTTTGATGCAGGGGTACATTCTCTCGGAATGTCACTAATAGTTGCTGCAGAAGATGTAGAGAGCAGCAATTTTAAAAATATTGAAGATCGTTGCAGAAAAGTATCCGAAAAAATCTCTAAGGTTAAAAATCGATAAAAGGGATATGCACATATAACCAGATTGTTAGTCAAAAAAACAATCCTTGAGTTGATAATGAAACTAACTTAATTTTACGAAGAATATTTTTAAAGTTATTTTCATAGGCTTATCAAAACAAAAAGCTTTAAATATTATTTATATAATACTTATTCCTTCCGAGTGCTCAAGATAATTTGAGGAAGTTGCTACTAAATATTAAAGATTATGAAAAGCATTTTATTAATTTTTGCCCTTGTATTTATAAATAGTTATTCCTTTTCCCAAACCCAAAAAGCAACGCTTAAACAAAAATGGGCAACCGATCAGGTTTTTAAGACCCCAGAATCTATATTTTTCGATAGTCTTAGAAATATAATTTATGTTTCAAACATTAATGAGGTAAACCCTACTAAAAAAGACAAAGATGGATTTATATCAAAGCTGGATATCAGTGGTAAAGTTGTGGAGCTTCGATGGATCACAGGCCTCAATGATCCTAAAGGAATGGCCTTGTTTGGCAATAAGCTCTTCGTGGCTGATATTGATGAGATAGTGGAAATTGATATTGAAACTTCTAGAATATTAAAAAGACATAAAGTTGAAGGTGCCAAGTTCCTAAACGACGTGGTGGTGGCCCAAAGTGGTGATGTTTATGTTTCCGATTCAGAAGCCAATGTGGTTTTTAAAATGACAAGGGGAGCAGCACCATTATTGTGGCTAGGGGTTGAAACAAAGCTTGACAAACCGAATGGTTTATATATTGAAAGGGAAAGAATTATAGTGGCAACATTTGGCAGCGGCAAATTATATATTGTAAATCCAGAATCCAAAGAAACCCGGGAGTGGATTTCAGGTATTGAGGCGGCCGATGGTATTGCCAGGGCTGGGAAAACCAATTATCTCGTCTCCAATTGGATCGGTGAAGTCTGGTTCATAGATTTTAAAGGTGAAAAAAGCCTTCTGCTGGATACTAAGGCTGAAAAAGTCAATGCTGCTGACATTGAATATATAAATTCCATGAACATATTATTAATACCTACTTTTTTTGATAACAGAGTGGTAGCTTATAATTTAACAATCAATGAAAATTGAAAACCAATTAAAAGCCATCAAGCAATAAGTCAAAAATAGCCTATAAACTTATGCTCTTAT
>JALZND010000613.1 GCA_030857845.1 Bacteroidota bacterium
AGTGTCGGTATACTTGAAATCATCCCCAAAATAATGGGTTAAGATAACTGCTGAAGCAGAAGATACAGTAGAATGTCCACTTAAGTATTCAGGAAAAGGAGGGGTTTGTAATAGAGGATGCCATGACGGGTCTAAATATTTACGGATAGCTGTTTCCGGTCGGATTCTGTTGCTCCTGAACTTCTCATCCCAGCAACTGATAAATCCATCCATCATGGAAATGGCAACCATAGTATTGATTTTCAAAGCTTTGGCAAAACCCACTTTGGCTTGTTTGCAGGCAATACCAGTTATTCCCATCCAATGTGCCCCAGGTGAAATCTTTTTCATCCCTACCATCATATGGCCTTTTTCCTCCAAGGCAAAGGGGTTACAATCCCAAAAAGCTGCTATTGATTTTTCTTCTACACCTAAGTTCCGACCTTCTTTATAGCAATTTTCCATCAGTTCATAAAATTCCGATCCTTTGATGCTTGAAAAAGGTACTGGAGGCAACGGTCTGAATTGATTACAAGTATCTAATGTAAAAGGCCTCAACGTATTGAAATAAGGCTCAACCGGAGCAAAAAAACCTGGGGGAGTAGGATACCATGTCCCCTCTTCCTTTACAGGACTGTATCTAGGATAATTACTGGTCTTGTTATACCTGTCGTTTTTTGCATATAAAAGAATGCCCTTACTAACTTCCTGCGCATAAAGTAATGATTGGTCAATAACTTTACCTGATATGCCACTTCTTCGGCAGGAATCTAAAAAATCTTTTTGAAAATCTTCAAATGAAGATCCTGTAGGCTGAATCGCTTTAGCAGTTTCCATCATGGCCAGTATGGCACTTAATTGAAAGGAAACGGAAGATACATTTTCCGGTTTATCAATTTTAGGATAGTCATTTAAAAGCCCGTACATGGACTTAAAGCTGCTATCGTTCTGGGAAACCACTTCGTAGCCCGCAAGACAGGCATATGAGAAAAACCGGGCAGCCAACGGCGGATTTGTTACATCACGCACCATAATATCCGTCATTGTTTGAATTACATCATTAATATGCTGGCTCGAAAATTCAATATTTTCTTCCGGTGCAGGTTTGCATCCTATACCAAAATAAAGAAAAACTAAAAATAAATAGAACCTTGTCATTATTGTATTTTTTTTGTAGAGGTAGCTTGATTTTTATAAGCTTTAATATCGTTCTGGTTTATACCAAATAGCAGAATATCATCGATATTTAAAATACTTCTTACGTCACCCGATATCTTAAACCCGGATTCAGACTGAGGGACAGACATGAAGTTGCCCTTTCCATCTCCACGAAGTAGCACGCCATAATTAGCATCGTATTTCCCAAACCTTAACCTTGCCTGATTTATGTTTCCACATAGAAGGAGGTCCTTTTTCCCGTCCTTGTTATAATCTAAAGATAAGATGCTGTAGATCGGAGAAAACTGAGCCTCTATGGGCAAGGTCTTTACACGGAATTGTCCTGAGGTAGTATTTTCAAAATAAGATGTTTTGAGGAAATTTGCTTCAAGAATGGATACATCTTTCAATTCTTCTTCAGTAAATATATCGGTTAAAGATGCATCGGAATAGCTTTTATAATCAGGAAACCTTGTTCTCATCATACTCAGTTGATCCAATAATTCGTCCCTGGTTACATATGGATAAGTCTTACCTTGAATGTAAAAGGACAGTATCGGATCTACAGAACCATTATCATCAAAATCTTTGAAATATAAACTTGACGGTTCTTCAGAATTTGCTTTAACTTGCGAATTCAACCCGAAGTTCCCTATAACAAGGTCTGGAATTCCATCACCGTTAAAATCATCCACAAGAATTTTATTCCACCAGCCGATATACTTTTCTTTAAAAAATTTATGGGTAGCATCAATAAGCTTCCCGTTACTATTGCTAAAGACCTTTACCGGCATCCATTCCCCAACTATAACCAATTCTTTTCTACCGTTATTATTTAGATCAACCCAAGCGGCATCCGTAACCATGCCAATTGTTTGAATTTCAGGAGCTAATCTTACCGTCATTTCAGAAAAATTCCCTTTCCCATCATTGATCAATATAAAACTTTGTGGTATTTCAGGATAACGTCCAGGGATGACCCTTCCTCCCACGAATAAGTCCAAAAAGCCATCGCCGTTTATATCGGCAGCCTTAACACAGCTGTTACTAGTGTAC
>JALZND010000614.1 GCA_030857845.1 Bacteroidota bacterium
CTTCTATTTATTAGTAACCTTTGCTGATTTACTTTCCAATCCTTTTCTACAATACTCCAGGCATTTTTGTACTTCTTTTATTGGATCTGAATCTTGAGGTACTTCATACTCCAGCTCAATGGTAGCAGGAAATTTATATTTTTGGTCTCTCATTAGCTGCAAGACAGGAATAATAGGTGTATCTCCTTTTCCGAATGGAAGGTTACTTTTTCCATTTTCAGGATTTTGCCTGTCCTTTGTATGCATGCTTAGGATGTTTTCTTGCTTTGATCTAACAAGTTCCAGCGGATCAGGATTTCCTGCAGCCACATAATGGCCCAGGTCAAGATTTAATGCGTTGTATTTAGATTGCTTCAATGCCACATCCCAAAAAGTTGGCGTCTGCTGCTCATGACCATGATAAGCTACATAAACTTTATGTTTTTCAGCAAGCTTTCCGAGGCGTAGGGTATGAGCATCATCAGAAGGATGCTCCAGGGTGACATGGCTGGCACCTAATGTTTTTGCAGCTTTTAATCCATAATCAATTTCAGCATCTGTGTTACCGGATGAGAAAGCGTTGGGTTTAAAAGCATATATCTTTATCCCCGCAGCATTGTACATTTTCTTTAACTGAATAAATTTATCCATGCTTACATTATTCCTCCAGTTTGCCACCTCTTTATTGTAAGCTTCTACCTGTGATTGCAAATCTTCCAGCTGCCTGTTTTGATCCTCCGTTAAGGTTTCTCCCTCTCTTTTCATCCTTCCTAATTGGTAGAATGTCCTGCGATCAATATCTGACTTAGGTTTTCCAGCAAAATTTTCCACCGAATCTCCCATAAGCTCAATAGCATTGATTCCGGTTTCCTTTACATATTTAAGTATAGCTTCCGAACTTTGGTCCGGAAGGCTACGGAATGAGTAGGTGATCACCCCTATCTGAACACCATTAATGACTGAATAGGGTTTATTGTAATTTCTGATAATGTTTGGCGCACCCAATAGGGGTGGGGCAGTCAATACGCCTGCTAAAAAGGTAGCCGAAGTCCCTAAAAATTGCCTTCTGGATAGGGAGGTGATATTTTTCTTTTTCATTGCTGATGGATTGGGTTTATATTATTTATATTATCAGGATCTTATAATGCAACTTATAAGTTCCTCATGTCAGGTTTGTTATATACTACTACTTAGATTTTTCATTTTCTGCATTTAGCTCAGCCCAGGTATAAGGTTTTTTTCTTCCAGCTGTTTCTTGCCTGATTTTCTTTACTTCTTCCGGTTTTACCAGAATCTTTTCGGCATATCCCGGATGTACCGGACCTGAAGTACCTACACTTGCAAGCCCAAGATCATACCTTAAATAGGAAAGTACAGAGGCGATCCATTCATCATCATTGCTTCCCATGGGGGGCATCATTTCATTGTAATGTTGGCCATCAACAGGCCCTGTTAAACCATGCAGAAGAATTTTTATGGTTTCTTCTTTCCTTCCCGACACACGTTGGAAACCGCCTACCAATGGCGGTGCCATTTTGTTCGGCAGTCCCTGACCTTCTATACCATGGCAGCTGGCACAAATGGATTTAAAGGCAATGGCTCCATTCTTTACCAGCTGTCGGTTTTCAGCATCAAGGCTGCCCAATTTTGCCCCATATGTTTTATTCTGTTGATTTTTGTCAATGCTTTCGGGCAGCTTGCCCAGCATTTCATTGGAAGGATATTTTTCAATTATTTGTCCTGCAAGTGCTTTTGCAATTTCCGACTGGCTAATATTCAGTGATAATACCAGCTGTATCCTGACATCATAGCTTTCATCATCTTCTAATTGTGCCAGCTTCCCGATAAACTGTTCATCATCATTTATCAAATATAACTCACTGATCCTAATTGCCGCACTTCTCACCTGAGCATCTTCATCCTCTAAGGCTTTAAACAGCACCTCCTTATCAATGGATTCCAGGCCTTCCAGGGTCCATAATGCATGCAGCCTGCCCAGCTCAGAAAACTTTTTGAAGAAAAAGCTGTTTTCACCTTTTGCTTTTTCCTTCAAGATTTTAACCACTGATTTATCACCTCTTAAAATAATTTCTTTTTGAGCATTGTCACGCCACCACCCGTTGGGGTGGTCAAGGTAAGATACTAATTTTTTTGTTGGTTCATCCAGCATTTTAGGTTTGGGGCCTGGCTCTAATCCTTCATATAC
>JALZND010000187.1 GCA_030857845.1 Bacteroidota bacterium
GAATTTCGGAAAATGCCTGAATAGAAAATGAAATCCCGGTTATCTCTTTTGTTGCGCCTATTTCTTCCAGGTATATGCTGTAAAAATTGTATATGGTAGATGTTCCAATGCCATAAACTAATAGAAGAGCCATAAATAATAATATCTTCTTATTTTTAAGAACCTCTTTTATGTCTTTAAAATATACCGGGGGAGAAGAAATGTTGTTTTTAACTTCTTTTTTTATGGTGAACCAACATAGGAGGAAGGAAGCAAAACCCGCTATGGAGGATATAACAAACATGGGAGAAAGGCTGTCTTCACTTACAATTTTGCCGACCAATAACGATGACACCGACCAACCTATTGAGCCCCACATGCGGAGTTTGCTATACTGAACAGATTCGGCACTTTCTACAGTATCTAAGGCAATGCTATCCAAAAGGGCAGGCACACCCACATAGAATAACATAAACGCAGAAAGAACAGCAAAATAATAAAAATACCCACCTTTGCCGATTACGGCGAGAATTAACGCACTTTGCAGAAACAGCGTAAATAACAATACTTTTTTTCTGCCGAATTTATCTGCTGCAATGCCCCAAAAAGGCAATACTGCAACCATGAATGCTGGTTGAATACTTAATAAAGTGCCTATTTGTATTCCACTTAGCCCAACATCTTTTAAGTATATACTCAAAAATGGAAGCCATGCAGCCACCGAACCATATACAATGAAAAATAATAAGCTTATGGAAATACTATTTTTACCGGCCATGCTTCTCCAAATTTTATAATCTAAGAAGATTAAATTTCCGGGCGCCTGATTCAATGTTTTTTATCACGCACTCGCATAATTCTATACTATTATCCAACAACCCTCCCAAAAGGGCACCTATAACGGGTTCAAACCGGGCATTGATAATGTTTGCTTTAGGTGCTTTAAAATGAACTTCGGAGGCGAAAACTTCACTCAGCAGTTCCCCTTTCCCTTTAAACACACTCCCGGAAATAACAACATCTACCGCCATATTCAACATCTTGAAATTCTCCAATCCCGCTGTTACCAATTCGGCTAGGCCTTTACCGAACTCCTTGATTATCATGCATGCTACGCGGTCTCCCTCAAAGGCTGCATCAAAAATAAAAGGCGATATGTTTTTTATTTCCTCTATAGATATTTTTCCCTCTACATCTGCCCTTAACAACTCATCCACATTATTAAATCCAAAAAACTGAAGTACTTCACTTTTAAGTTTTGTTTCCGGAAGCCGATGGGTTTCTGATTTATAAATCATTTGACAAGCAGCACGGCCAAGGGCAATGCCTCCCTGTAATGATTGGTCGTGGTAATAGTGGTAGACAAATTCCGTGGCATCAGGAGAAATTATTGCGCAGTTACCTCCCGATCCGGCAATAACCACTGCTCCGAATTTTTTAAAAGTGCCTCCGCGGAAAGCAATAATAGAATCATTTTTAACAACAACATTCCGGGAAATATTCAGCTCGAGTAGATTGCTTTTAAGAAGATCATACTCATCAGGCCAGTCGGCCCCTGAAATGCCGCAATACATCAAACTGATTTGTTCTTTTTGGATACTGCCCCCGGTCACCGCTTGCTCAGCTGCGGCTTTTATTCTTTGCATGGCCAAATCCATTCCGCTTGAAGAATGGCATGCACCCTTTGCAAATCCCACATTAATAATTTCCCCAAGGCTATTGCAGATTGCAGCCCTTGTATGAGAAAGCCCCTGATCAATTCCTAAAATATAAGTCATCAATAAATTTAATCATGTTAAATGAACATATTCTTTATTTGCTTCAAGCATCTCATCCAGCATCGGCTTTGCCACATCAAAATCAGTGATAAGTGGATGTGCCATTAATGCCATTAAGGCTTTCGCTTTAGATCCGGTCATGGCAGCCTCAACTGTTAATTGCTCGTAGTTTTTTACAGCCGATATTAATCCCCATATTGCTTGCGGTACTTCTGGGACACTTAAACCACGAATTCCGGAAGAATTTACAACACAGGGAATTTCTACCACTGCATCATCAGGGAGTTGTCTTATCGCACCTTTATTAGGAACATTAACCAAGATAATTTTATCTGAGTTCGTGTAAATCGCTTTCATTACTGCAAGGGCAATTTCAGAATATCCGCCGCCGCCCCTTCGTGCCAGTGCTTCCGGCTTTGTGTTTTGAGATTCATCTGCATAAGCTGCAAAAATCTCTTTTTCCAATTCCAAAATATCTTCTCCTCTTGATGTAGGCTTTTCCTGCAGGCCTTTTACTCTATCTGCAGTATGGTAGTAATACTGCAGATAGGGGCTGGGTATGAGTTTTAAAGTTTTTACTATTTCAGGATTTAAAGAGCCGAACACTCCATTATCTGCTATTTTTTCAAACTCTTCGTCTGTTAGCGGCCTTCCTTTAATGTTGATGTTGTAAGCGAAATTTAAATGATTTAATCCTACATAATCGTAATAAACATCTTCCTCCGGCACATTTAGTTGTTGGTTAACAATCCAAGCCGGAAATAAAACCCCGGAACATAAACCGGCAATTTTAGCCTTAGAATACTTGGTTACCGCTTCTGCAACGAGCCCTGTTGGATTGGTATAATTAATAATCCACGCATTTGGTGCAAACTGCTCAACTGCCCGGGCAATTTCCAGCATAACAGGAATTGTTCGCAATGCTTTCATCATTCCGCCAACTCCGGTTGTTTCCTGGCCTAATTGTCCGTATTTAAGAGGGATTTTTTCATCCAAAATTCGCTGTTTATTGCCCCCGACTCTTATTTGAACATCAATAAATGTTGAACCTTTTATCGCTTCTTCGAGTGATGTTGCTTCTGTAATTGTTATTTCGTGATTCAGATACTTTAAAAACCTACGGCAAAAGCTTGCCATAATTTTCAACCGGTTTCGGTCAATATCGTACAAAGCAAGCTCACCAATGGGCAACCAGGCTTTTTCCTTTACGAATCCTTCGATAATTTCAGGGGTATAGGAGCTGCCCGCTCCAATAATTGCTACTTTAATTTTTTCCATCTTTAATTATTACTGGTTATTCCTACTTCGGATGTAACGACAAAACTGCAATAGCGAAAACTGTCGCAATCATTATTACTTAAATGCGCTAAATGCTCTGCAGCCAATTGATAGGGGATAATATCAAAAATTGGTTGAAACACCGAATTTACCGCCGGAATTTGGAAGGTTAAATCACCCAAATCGTGTTCTATATTTTGGCCGGTTACCAATACTTTTACCCCAAGGCTTCTCATGTCTTTTATCAGCCGGATGTCTTCTTCAACCATTGTATCCGCATCGAGAGAAATACCTATGCGGAAATCTTTGCCAAGAATTTCCTGTGGTCCATGCCGGAAATTACTTGTATTAATAGCATTAGCGGGACATTTTGCCGCTTCTTCCCATAATAATCGAGCACCGTTACAAGTTGCCATACCGGCGCCTCTGCCTAAAAAATAAGTGAAAGCCGAATTATTAAGCCAATCACTGCTTTTAATCTTTTCATACCATCCATCCAGCATCCCGGCAACTGTTTTTAGTGCCGAAATTAATTCTTCTTTATCGTGCTCTTTAATCTTATTGAAATAACACAAGGCGAGAATATTGCCGATTAGAATAATTGAACTATAGGTTGATATGGATATACTAAAGTCAAAATCAGTAGCTGTAGGCAAGCAAACATCCACATTCAAAGCCAATGTGCCTTCAACTTTGTTCGTAATCCCAATGGTTTTTGCACCTTCTGATTTCACTTTCTCTAAAAGCTTAACAATTTCTATGCTCTCTCCACTTCTGGATAAGAATATAACAGTGGAATTGTAAGGCATTGGGTGATAGTAAAGCAACTCCGAACTGTCAACTACTAAGGCAGGCAGCCCAAATCTTAAGAAAGAATTCTGAATGGCCAATCCGGCATTAAGGCTGGCTCCAATTCCCGTAATATACAAGTGATCTGAGCCGGCGATCAGACCACAAGCCTCCTTGAGTAATTCAGGATATTGGAGGATATTTAAAAGCGACTTTTCTAATTGCTCGGTCTGATTTAAAATATCATTGTATAATTTCGTCATAAATCTGCTGCAAAGCTTAATTGGTTCATCAAAAATAAGAGAAGTGAAATCCTTTACTTTTGTATATTTAATTTTATAATTTGTATATTTAAAACCTCAAAAACTAACGTGAGCTACGCATTATCCGAACCTTTAAGGGTTATTGATTTAACTTCAGACGATGAGCCAATAAGATTTGGAATGGCAACCCATAATGATATTACTGAAGCGAGTTTTGATATGCATTATGAGGTGGAATTAGGTATTGTTTGTTCCGGCAGTTTTGAAAGGTTTGTAGGAGACAGGAGTATTATATATGAACCCGGACAAATTTGGCTCCACGGGATATGGGAGCCACACGGATTTAACCTTTTGGCTGTGCCTTGCAAGGTAATTGTTATTATTTTCAGGCCTGAAATATTTAGAAGCATACGACTTTGGAATAAAGAAGGGTTTGAATGGCTAACTCCCTTTTTTACTCCTGCAGGTCAACGTCCTCAGGTTTCCAAGAATAAAATTCCTGAAGTATTCAAGATTGTTGAACAAATTGAAAGCTTTCATAAAGGCGGCTCTAAATATAATAGCTTCCATGTTCAGCTGCTTTTGCTGGAATTGTTATTATTACTTCATGAAAATGGGTCTGTTTGCGAAAGC
Organism: Bacteroidota bacterium; assembly: GCA_030857845.1. Lineage (GTDB taxonomy): Bacteria > Bacteroidota > Bacteroidia > Cytophagales > Cyclobacteriaceae > JALZND01. The sequence continues at coordinate 4,721 of JALZND010000187.1, forward strand.
AAGTATTTAGATGCATGGGAAACTTTTAGTGATATACAGCCCGCCCTGCAACTGCTATACCGCACTAAAGGTTTTATTTCGGAAAATGATGCGGCTAAAACCTGTGGTGTGAGCAAAAGTTTGTTCAATAAAAGGTTCTATGACGTAATGAAAATGACCTTCTCCAAGTTTGCTCTTCACTACCGAGTAAAAAATGCCGAAGCCTTACTGATTAACAGCGATATTCCGATAAAAGAAATCTCGGACGAGGAAGGCTTTTCAGATCTCAGCCATTTTTACAGGTGCTTTAAGCAATTTTACCATTGTTCGCCAGTGGAGTACCGGAAAAGTAAGCGTAAAAGGGATGTATAGATGTATAATTTTAGTAGCGAAGAAACACTTTGCCTTACTTATTCTTGGTTAGGCTTGTTTTATGGCCCAAACCAAACTGATCTGCCACACGAATAGGTTTGCCATCATCAAAAACTATTTCTAATAATTTTTCACTCTGCACTTGTCTCCCGGCCTCATCTTCCAAGGTAGCGATGACTTTTTTGGTTTGTACATCAATCACCTCCCCGGTGGAAGGATAAGCGGTGCGACCATCAATACTAAAGGAAATCCAGCCGGGTTGGTCTCTTAATTTGATACTTGTTTTTTGGACAGGTTTCGGACCAGAAACGTCAAAAATATGCAACATGCTGTTAGGGCCATCGCAAAGCCAAATCTCTTTTTCGTCATGGGTAAGTGCAATACCATGGCTTGGACATCCGTGGCGTTTTGGTGTTCCCGTTTGGTATCCCCTTACTTCCACTCTGCTGACCATCTTGCCCGTTTGAATATCTCCAATTTCGAAACCAAGCAGGTCGTTGATGTTTACATAACAACGTGTTTGATTTCCATTGATCGTAAATGGACGTACTGGTTCTGTAAACGGCCCCACTTTCTTAGCTACTGTATGCGTATTTGTTTCGGCCACCGAAAGGTAGGGCGACCTTAAACCTGCAAGAAAAACATGTTTGCCATCAAGACCATAAATGGTATTGTGAGCACCCGAATTGGTTTCTATTCTATTTACCACCTCCCCGTTTAAAGCATTGATGACATACCAGGGTGACTTCTCAAAAGATGGAACATAAAGAAGCAATCCATCCGGTGAAATGGCCAAACGATCGCAGCCTTCTTCGAAAGTTTTCTCCCACACTATTTTTTCAGTTTTCAGATCAAGACAAGCAACCCTTTGAGGTGTGGTGAGATAGAGCATTCCTGTTTGAGCATTGGCCACAATGCCTTTAATATTTTCTGGCTCCTTTCCTTCGGGGACGTTCCATGTTGGAATACGTTTTACGAATTTATAGCCATTGTCAACATCAAATACGATTATTCCGACACCACCATATTCTACATAATTTCTTATTCCGGGAGTAGCTACATAAAGAAAATTCTTCTCCTGACCAAGGGCATTAAAAACAGGAAAAAGCCCGAAGAAAATTAGGATGAATAAGGAGACTACCTGTCTATTGAGATTTTTTGATTTCATCATCATGTCATTAAATGGCTTAAATGGTTTATATATATATATATACAACAGTATCTTTCACAAATTACTTTCCCTGAAACTTATAATCATTTGCAATATCAATATCTTTGGCCACTTCCGGTTTATAAAATTTCCAGGCGAACATATCTCCATCAACATACGGGACTGCATGGTAATGACCTTCTGTTATTGTACTGATTTTATCCCAATGTTGAATGCAATTATTCAATAATGAAATAGCCTTTTCTTTTTGCGTATTATCACCTTCCAATCTAAAAGTTTCCAGTGCAACGCCAGCCCTAAGTTTGTCTGAAAAATACAATCCAAGATGCCCCCACGTTTCTATATCATCTAATTCACATGCTAAAGCTCCTGTAAATTCATTGGCGTGTAGCCGTAGGGCAGCTACAATTTTTAACGCTTCGTTACTGTCTGTCTCCAGCGAGTCTGCCAATTGCAAAGGCGTAATGTTTCCTTCTAAAAATAACTTTTCAGGGCTACTTACAAATTTATGAATTGAAATGTAGGATGGATCGAGAGAAGGGATATTGATGAGTTCATGAATATTAACAAAGGGCGAGGTTGCATTTGCTTTACGTGGAGAAAGAAAACCCTCGGAGTACAACGTCATGTCCCAGGTAGATTTATGAAAAGAAGCAAACCTCAAAGGTGTTTTACTTACCAGGTGAGAAGCCTTCAATAGCTTTTTTCCATCGCTTCCCGGATACCTTGCATCAAATTGATTTTCGAATAACTCATCCGTTGTAGCCGGATTATAAAGTAGTCGTCCCCATACCGAGTAAAAGAGCCATTGTTTTTGAAAGGCGTATTGCCACGTTTGATGTTTATGCGTTTTGTGGGAATAGTCTTTAGCTGGGATATAGCCTTCACTCCCGATAAAATACCCATTAACATAAGGC
>JALZND010000188.1 GCA_030857845.1 Bacteroidota bacterium
GAACAATGCTGGATTTGGTCTGCATGGTTACTTTCATAAAATGAAACCTGAGGAAATCAGGAAGATAATCAACCTAAATATTGATTCGATTATCTCATTGATCCTTATTTTCATCCCGGAATTGAAAAAGCATAATGACGCCCACATTTTAAATGTATCCAGCACGGCAGCATTCCAACCTGTTCCCTATTTAAATATTTATGCCGCAACCAAAGCTTTTTTAAATTCTTTTACCATTGCTTTGAGGGAGGAGGTAAAAGAACTGGGGATTAACGTGACCTGCCTTGCACCAGGACCTACGGATTCTGACTTTTTTAATGATTCAGGGGTAGAAAATGGGATAGATCTTTCTTCCATAAAAATGGCTACAGAGGAAGTTGCACTCATTGGGATCGATGGCATGTACAATAAAAAGGCTTTGGTAATACCTGGTATATCCAATAAATTTGGTGCATTTTTTAGTAAAAGAATTAGTAGTACGCCGATTGTAAAGCTTGTTGCAAAGTTATTTAAACCGAAAGAGCAGGAGGCTTAGCAAATGCATTATCATATTTTTATTAAAACATTCATTGGTTTTTTATAATGAAAGAATAATAAATTAAGGATACTGCATCGGGTAGTTCATCTTTGCGATAGATAGGCTCAATATTTTGAAGCAGAATTATTTCAAATACAAAATAATATAGAGGACGATTAAAAAGATTAATAGAATATTAACAGTGACTTCGATTTTTTTCCCCTTATTGTTGTAGAATATTAATTCTTTAAGAACTCTGATGAAAAGCTTATAATGTAGAGCAATCAAAATTAGATTTATTATTAATAAAATGCCTGTAAAAAATCGCATGTGGGGTAAAAATTCATAGGCATTATTTATCAAAAAGATTGAAAAAGTGCTAGGGAGTAGAAGCAGAGTACCAATTAACTTTGTCCTTCTAAAGAGTACCAAAGTTGCTGGTATGAATTCCATTATTCCTAATAATACTGTAAACCAAGACGAAAATCCTAAAAAAGCCCATACTAGAGTTACACCATCTAAATCTTTTAGTGGGATATCATAAACACTTTGAGGCAGGACAAATTGAATTTCTAATATTTTGATTAAGCCATAAGCAATCATTATAAGACCTAGGACATATCTTAAGACTAGGTCTCCAACTAGTATTATCCTATTCATATATTAAAATATGGATACAGTATAAAATTTTAAAAAAATTGCAACATATATTGAGGTTCAGAAAGATATGATACTGAGCCTAACAATGCAAACAGGTTATTGGCATAAGCTGAAAATTCAAGCTTTAAAGTCATTTACGAGCTAAACAGTAGGCAGAGATTCGCCCTTAAATGCTCAATACCCAGTTTTCGGAACGATAAATAATTATTTTATAAAAATTCTTTTCTTAAAATATCGGCTACTTTTTTTAAGCCTGACGTTGCATTTTCTTCTATTGGGTAAAGATTGAGCGAACTTCTTAGGGAAGGCATTTTTGGGTCTATTACAAATATTGGCGCATGATCTGGAACATAGTCAACAAGCCCGGCGGCTGGGTATACAAGTAATGAAGTTCCAGCAACAATAAAAATGTCGGCAGTTAAAGCCTCTTGCACTGCCATTTCCATCATGGGCACCATTTCGCCAAACCAAACAATATGAGGGCGAAGCTGTGAGCCTTTTTCACATAGGTCACCAAGACTAATTGAAGCTCCCTCTGGTATTTCATAAACAAGATTTTCATCTATGCAGCTCCTTGCTTTGCATAACTCACCATGAAGGTGGATAACATTTTTTGAGCCTGCACGCTCATGAAGGTCATCAACATTTTGAGTAACAATTACTACCTCAAAATCTTTTTCAAGATCAGCCAAGATTTGATGGCCTAAATTAGGTTTGGCCATTCTGGCTGCGGACCTTCTAAGGTTGTAAAAATTCAAGACCAATTCATGGTTTGCATTCCAGCCTTGAGGGGATGCCACTTCGATAATATCGTGGCCTTCCCAAAGGCCATTGCTGTCCCTAAAAGTGGCTATGCCACTTTCAGCACTGATGCCTGCTCCAGAAAGCACTACAATTTTCTTTGGCATATGTTCTTTACCATTTAACAATTAAATAAAGGAGTATGTTAAAGTTTTTAAACTTTAAAAATTGGAATTTTAAAAATTCATTAAACCAACTTCTAAAATAGCCTATATTGCACTTCAATATATGGAAAAAGTAAAATTAACTCAATTTAGTCATGGTGCCGGTTGTGGCTGTAAAATTGCCCCCAAAGTATTGGAGGAAATTCTTAAAACAGAACATCATTTTCCCAATGCCAACCTTCTGGTCGGAAATAGTACCAAAGATGACGCTGCAGTATATGACTTGGGCAATGGACAGGCAATAATCAGCACTACTGATTTTTTTATGCCTATTGTAGATGATGCCATAACATTTGGAAAAATTGCTTCAGTTAATGCCATTAGCGATATTTATGCTATGGGTGGGAAGCCCCTAATGGCCATTGCAATTTTAGGGTGGCCTATCAATATAATTCCGGCATCTGTAGCAAAAGATGTGCTTGAAGGAAGCAGGATTATTTGCCAGGAGGCAGGCATACCTCTGGCTGGTGGCCACAGCATAGATTGTCCCGAACCAGTGTTTGGACTGGCTGTAACGGGTATTGCTCCAATATCAAACATTAAAAGAAATGATTCTGCACAACCTGGTGATATCCTATATCTTACAAAACCTTTAGGTGTGGGAATCATTACTACCGCTCAAAAAAAGGGAATTGTACAACCTCAACATTTGGAAGCTGCTATATCCAGCATGCTTGCCCTGAATAAAATTGGTTCAGAGCTAGGGAATTTCGAATGGGTCCATGCATTAACTGATGTTACTGGTTTTGGTCTTTTAGGTCACTTAAAAGAAATATGCGAAGCCAGCAAAGTAAGTGCCATCGTAGAATATAATAAAATTTCAGTATTTGATTTCCTTGAGCCTTACCTGGACCAAAAAAGTTTTCCCGGGGGCACTACCCGAAACTGGGAAAGCTATGGCGAAGGAATTATTGGGGTAAATGATGTCAACAAACTAATCCTTTGTGACCCACAAACCAGTGGGGGGCTATTAGTTGCGGTGGATAAGAAAAAGGCTGAGGAATTTGAAGGTTTTATGAAAAATCACGGATTTAATTTATCGTCTTTTGGTGAACTTCAAAAAGAATCATCTGCAATAATTGAAATAAAAAGTTGAACAAAATAAAATTATCATAAAGTTATAGTTGCTCCCTTTATCAGTTAGGAGTTTTATATTAGATTTGCTGAAGACTATTAAAACTTTACATATTGAGGTTTATAAAGGGACAGCGTTTTGAATTCAACATAATAATAGGTCTGAAGGGTAGGTAAAATTGAATTAATATTGAGCAGCTTCAACTCCTTTAAAAACCCAATACAGCTATTTAAGTGCCATGGTACAGCTAGAATGGAGCTTAAGCTGAATTTCTATTTTAAATATGAAAGAATCACATCTTCGAAGCCTTGTTAAAGGCATCACCTGGAGGATTACCGGTACAATAGATACAATTGTAATTGCCTTCTTTATTACTGGCGATTTTTTTAGTGCTCTTAAAATTGGGATAATTGAGGTTTTCACCAAGATAATACTTTATTATTTTCATGAAAGGATATGGACCTTTGTTCCATGGGGAAAGGAAGTCTTCACTGTTTCCCGCTCCAGGAGCTTCATAAAAGGAGTTTCATGGCGAACACTCGGTACTTTGGATACCATCATTTTATCTTTCTTGGTTACAGGACAAATGGAAATGGCTTTCCAGATTGGTGGTGTCGAACTAATTACAAAAATATGTTTGTACTACTTTCATGAGCGAATTTGGAACAAGGTAAAGTGGGGAAAGGCCTTTCCTTTAGAAGTTGCCTCTTAAAAAACCTCTTTTATAGTATGTGTTTTATCCCTGAAAGAAAAAATTTCGTTCTTTTTACGCCCCGCCATTGCCTGGTATAATGGAGATTGTGGGGAAATAACAAAAAAGGTTTTGTCATTGATTTTTAAAGTCCCTACGCTGACAGCAATGAAAAAAGCTTGGGTGTCTGTTATCACAACAGATCCAACAGCAACTTTGTCATACTCTTTTTCTACCTGTATCTGCTTTAGCGTAGCAAAACCTGAAATAGCTTCCTGAAGCTGCTTTGCATACAAATCCCTATCAATCTGACATTGTTCCCGAAAGGACTCAAATTTTTCACCCATTGCCCCCTGTGTTTCATTTGCACTTTCCTGGGCCTGCTGCATTGCTTCACTGGAATTATCAATCAAGGATTTTTGCTTGTTGAGGGATTCCTCATAAATTTTCCTTTTCAATTCCAGGTTCGTCATTTTCGTCATTTTCTCGATTTTTTCCATTTGTCCCACATGTTGTGCAGCTATTGCGTTGTGCCGCAGGTTTCTAGATTTTTAATTTTTATAAACTTCAATAGTATCTGAAAGATATGTTCTATTTTAATAATTTTTGAATAAATATTAATATAAACAAAATAAATTATTTATTGGCTTGATCTTTATCTTTTATGGCATCATAAATTACCTGCTGAATCCTTGTCCTGGTATTTAAATCGTAAAGCTTTTTGTTTTCCCTTGTAGGGTACACCCTGTTCGACAAAAATATGTATACAAGGCCGTAAGCAGGGTCAACCCAGGCGAAAGTTCCGGTAAAACCTGTATGACCAAAACTTTGCTGTGAGGCATCTATGGCAGTATTCCCATTTTCAACATATTTTATATTAGGCCTATCAAATCCAAGCGCTCTTCGGTTTCCCTGATCACAGTATTGGCACCGGGTAAATTCATCGATGGTTGATTCTTTTATGAATTTTTTTCCTTCATAATACCCAGCTTGCAGGTACAGTTGCATCAGCTTGGCCAAGTCGTTGGCAGTACCAAATAACCCTGCATGGCCCGAAATGCCATTGAGCATGGCTGCTCCTTCATCATGGACCCTGCCATGCAACAATGATTTCCTAAACAGCGTGTCAAGTTCTGTAGGTACAATTTGATCGTTGCCAAAATGCTGGTATGGATTATAGGTCAAAGAAAAGGCTCCTATTGGCTCATATATCTCCTCTTTTAAGTAAGCCTCAAAATTTTTCCCAGTGATCCTTTGAACGATGAGCGGGTACAGATAAAAAGACAGGTCGGAATACACATATGATTTTGAAGCATTTAGAGGCGACTTCTTGATCTCTTTGTATATCTTTTTATAATAATTGCGATTCAGGTACAGGTTGTCAGTAACTTTATAGGGAAACCTCCTGGAAGAATCTGCTTTGAAAGTAAACCATTTGAATGTGCCATTTTTCCTTACGGTATTTTTCCAGAAGGGAATCCATGCCTTAAGCCCAGCCTGGTGGGTAAGCATCTCCCGGAAGGTGAGGTCTTTTTTATTTGTTCTTTTAAAGTCCGGAAGATAATCGCCAAGTTTTCCATCCAAATCAAGTTTTCCTTCATCATAAAGTTTCATCAATGCCGGTAAAGAAGCACTGACTTTGGTAAGTGATGCGAGGTCATATAAGTCACTGTTTTTTACAGGAACTTGTTCTTCATAAGAATGATGCCCATAAGATTTATGAAATATTACCTTGCCATGTCGGGCCACCAAAACCTGGCCGCCAGGTATTGCTTTGGCTTCGATTGCCTCATGAACAAGGGAATCAATATTTTTTAAAATATTATCGTCCATCCCAACTTCTTCAGGAATGGTATATTTGAACCTTCCATTGGCAAGCAAAAAGGCACCGTCGCCGCTTGAGAAATTATTGTTGACCGTTACTGGCAGCTTACCTGCTGTACCAATAGCCCCAAATAAAGCCTGCGCAGAAAGTTCCTGTGCAACTTTATTGTCTTGATAAGTAAGCACTATCCCTTCAGACAAGGAAATGTCCGCTATTTTATCAAGGATGTAAGGGTTTAAAAATAAAGTCGTTACCGTTTTGTGATTGATGTTTACTTCTTTAATAAAATCCTGAAGCCTGGCATTGTACCTTATGGTATTGCTTGGCCGGTAGCCCATGGAATGAAGGCCGAGGATCACCAGGTTGTATTTTTTTAATTGTTTTTTTAATGATCCAATCATTTCCTCTGTGCTGTTGTTGGAAATGAAAAAATGATCAGCAGGTACATAATTTTCTATTGTTTTTTGGAAGGCGGTGATTTCATCAGCTCCAATAGAAATTGTTGCCACTTTCAGGGTGTCTAACTTTTTAAGAGGCAAAATATTATTTGAATTTTTTACTGTCGTTAAAGCCCCTTCAATAAGCTTCCTGTTCAAAAGCTGTGCTTTGGGAGCATTAAGATCTTCAATAAGATTTTCTGTATTTATAGCTTGATATTGATGCAGTCCCATCCATTTTTTATATGCAAGGATTTTTTTGCACCTGCTTTCAATTTCCTGTTGGGTGATTTTTCCTGCTTTTATAGCTTTTTTTATTTCATCTATTGCTTTTGGTATATCCAGGCTAAATTCCAGTATATCATTTCCTGCCAACACAGCATTCACATCGGCAATGCCTGGTGGGAAATATTTCGTGACCCCTTTCATGTTCATGGCATCAGTAAAAATAAGTCCATTAAATTGCAGCTCTTCTTTCAGAAGCCCTGTTACTATAGGCTTTGATAATGTAGATGGAAGATTTTTTGTATCATCTAAAGCGGGAATGCTCAAGTGGGCAATCATAATACTGCCAACCCCTTCCTTTATCAGCTCCCTGAATGGATACAATTCAAGGGAATCCAGCCTCTTCCTGTCATGTTTGATCAATGGAAGGTCATAATGTGAATCCACACCGGTATCGCCATGGCCAGGAAAATGCTTTGCTGTGGCAAGTACACCATTTTCCTGCATACCCTTCATATAGGCTATACTTTTTTTGGTAACATTATATTTTTCTTCCCCAAACGACCTGAAGTTGATCACTGGGTTGTTTGGATTGTTGTTGACATCAATAACAGGTGCAAAATTAACATGGATGCCCAGCCTTTTGCATTGCCTGGCTATTTCTGCACCCATATCATAGATCAAGTTTTCCTGTCCACCCAGGGATTCTTGCACAGCACCCAATGCCATTTGATATGGAAAGCTGATGGTACTGTCCAGCCG
>JALZND010000189.1 GCA_030857845.1 Bacteroidota bacterium
TTTATTTCCCATAGCCTTCCATCCTTTTACATCAATGAGCATATCAAAATCGTACACGGATGTTTCTTTTTCCTTAGTACCAGCTTTACCATATTCTATTTCTACCTGAGGTTGTCTGTCGGTAGAGGCCACCGTTAGTTTGGAGCTTTTGGCCTCGCTGATAAACAAGAATTTCTTGCCGATGGTGCTGGTCTCTACCTTGAAGCGTTTTACAAAATAGTTTTTGCTTTCACCGTCATAATAAATTGTTGAGATTACTTTGTCAGGGACAAATTTTTCAATTATCATAATATTTTCCGCATCGTAACGGTTTGTCAGTTCAAAAGTGGTAAGCTCATATGAACCATTATTGTAGATAAGCAAGACTTTGTCCTCACCAGAAAAATTCCCTAAAAACTTCCCACGGTTGTCGGTGTTCAAACGGCCTATGGAATCATCATAATAAATATCCAATCCTCCTAAGGTAGAAGCTCCTGCTGATTTCAATTGCACTTTGCGTACTGGGTGTTTTGTAAGAATATTTCCCTGAGCACCCCTCCCTTTAATTTCTATAGAAGCAAAATCAAAATCAAAAACTTTGACCCTTGCCTTAGCCCCTGAGGTTAGGTACACGGTAGCAATCTCAGCCTCACCATTGGGATTGGCAGAAAAATAAAGGATTCTGGAACCTTTATTTCCCATAGTGATGTCATACTCCCTGTCGCGCGTGACACTGAGCACCTGAAACCTTTTCACCATGGTACGGCCAGATTTGCCATCGGTATAGATATAATTATATACCATCCGCTCATCATTCTTTTTAAAGACTGCAGCATGGATGATGCCTTTTCCAACAAACACTTTTTCAGAAATTTTTGTGACCACACATTTCCCATCTGCACGCAAAACAATAATATCATCCAGGTCAGAGCAATCGCATACAAACTCGTCTTTTTTGATGCCAAACCCAATAAACCCGTCTGCCCGGTTCACGTATAGCTTTTGGTTGTTAGCAGCAACCACTGTAGCAGAAATTGTATCAAATGCTTTAATCTCCGTTTTTCTTTCCCTTCCTTTACCATATTTCCCTAACAGGTTTTTGAAATAAAGTATGGCATAATCAATAATATTGGCAAGGTGGTGTTCAACTTCCTTAAGCTCTTCTTCAAGCCTTTTCATAAGCTCATCAGCTTTAAAACCATCAAACCTGGATATCCGCTTTATTTTTATTTCGGTGAGCTTAACAATGTCATCTTGGGTAATTTCCCGGTAAAACTGAGGCTTAAAAGGATCTAAACCTTTATCAATGGTGCTTATTACATCTTCCCAGGTTTCGCATTCTTCAATGTCACGATAAATCCTGTTTTCGATAAATATTTTTTCGAGGGAAGAAAAAAGGATTTTTTCCAATAGCTCGCCCTTCCTGATCTCAAGCTCCCGTTTCAATAAATTTACTGTTTGATCTGTGGAGATTTTCAGTATTTCACTGACTGTAATGAAATGGGGCTTGTCTTTGATAATTACACAAGCATTGGGCGAGACAGAAACCTCACAATCTGTAAAAGCATATAAAGCATCAATAGTTATATCAGGAGACTGCCCTGGGGCAAGGTTGATAAGTATTTCTACATCCCTTGCCGTATTGTCAACTACTTTTTTGATTTTTATTTTGCCTTTATCATTGGCTTTTATAATACTTTCAATCAATCCGGTGGTGGTAGTCCCAAAAGGGATGTCTTTTATGATAAGGGTTTTTTTATCAACTTCTTCAATTTTTGCCCTTACCCGGACCCTTCCTCCCCGCACCCCCTTGTTATAATCAGAAAAATCGGCGGTGCCTCCGGTTGGGAAATCTGGATATATGCTGAATGGTTTATTTTTAAGGATATCAATAGAAGCGTGTATAAGCTCACAAAAATTATGTGGCAAAATTTTAGTCGACAACCCAACTGCTATACCTTCTACACCTTGCGCCAGTAATAAAGGAAACTTTACCGGTAAAGTTACTGGTTCTTTCTTCCTGCCATCATATGAAAGTTGCCATTCTGTGGTTTGTGGGTTAAAGAGAACCTCTATGGCAAATTTTGACAGACGAGCCTCAATATACCTTGGTGCTGCAGCCCCATCACCTGTCCGGATGTCGCCCCAGTTTCCCTGAGTATCAATGAGTAGGTCTTTTTGTCCCATGTTTACCATGGCATCCCCTATAGAAGCATCGCCATGCGGGTGGTACTGCATGGTCTGGCCAATTATGTTTGCAACTTTGTTATAGCGGCCGTCATCCATTTCGTTCATGGAATGCATGATCCGTCTTTGAACAGGCTTAAAACCATCATAGATTGCAGGTACTGCCCTTTCGAGGATTACATAGGATGCGTATTCCAAAAACCAGCTTTCATACATTCCTGAAACCGGTATTACTTCATGAATCTTATCTTCTTTATTTATATCTTCTGAATTGTTTAATTCTTCGCCGTTTTCCATAATCACAATTAAGCATTCAACATTGCTTCTAAAATATTATCAATGTTTAATGGCCACCTTATACTTTAACTAAATCATCTGCAAGCTTCGCCGGTATCTGATCTTCCAAAACCAGGTCTTTTTCAATTTTTAAATTTGAAATGATAAAATTTTGACGATCGGGGGTATTTTTGCCCATATAGAAAGAAAGCAAACTCTGAATGCTGGTTTCTTTGCTTAAAATTATGGGGTCCAAACGGATATCCTCACCTATAAAAGCTCCAAACTCGTCAGGTGAAATTTCACCCAGTCCTTTAAAGCGGGTAATTTCTGGTTTCGACCCCAGTTTTATCATAGCTTTTTGTTTTTCTTCTTCACTATAGCAGTAGATGGTCTCTTTTTTGTTCCTTACCCGGAACAAAGGGGTATCTAAAATATACACATGTCCGTTTTTTACCAGGTCAGGGAAAAACTGAAGAAAAAAGGTAAGCAATAAAAGCCTGATGTGCATTCCGTCTACGTCAGCGTCCGTTGCTATTACTATTTTTCTATATCGCAATCCTTCAAGGCCATCTTCTATGTTTAATGCATGTTGCAATAAGTTGAATTCTTCATTTTCATAAACAACTTTTTTGGTAAGAGAGAAACAATTTAAGGGTTTCCCCCTTAAACTGAACACTGCCTGCCTTTGTACATCCCGTGATTTTGTAATGGAGCCACTTGCAGAATCACCCTCTGTTATAAAAAGCATGGTTTCTGCCCCATTAATAGCATCCTCATCATAATGAAGCCGGCAGTCCCTTAACTTTTTGTTGTGCAGGTTTGCTTTTTTTGCCCTTTCGTTGGCCAATTTTTTTATTCCGGCAATTTCTTTCCTTTCCCGCTCCGACTGTAATATCCTTTTTAATAATGCCTCTGCTGTTTTTGGCTGTTTATGTAAATAATCATCCAGGGCTTTCTTGACAAAATCATTTACAAAGGTCCTCATGGTAGGGCCATCGGGTGCTACATTGATGGAACCGAGTTTTGTTTTAGTTTGTGATTCAAAAATAGGCTCCTGAACCCTGACAGATACAGCAGATACTATGGAGCCCCTAATATCAGATGCTTCAAAATCCTTTTTATAAAAATCCCTCATGGTTTTTACTATGGCTTCCCTAAATGCAGCAAGGTGGGTGCCACCCTGTGTAGTAAATTGACCGTTTACAAATGAATAATATTCTTCACCATATTGATTGGAGTGGGTAAGGGCAATTTCTATATCATCTCCTTTTAAATGGATAATTGGGTATCGGATAGAGTCCTCATCTGCTTTTCTTCTTAAAAGATCTAGCAATCCATTCTCAGAATAAAACTTTTTTCCATTAAAGTTGATAGTGAGGCCGGCGTTGAGGAATACATAATTCCATATTTGGTTTTCCAGATATTCTGGGATAAAGTGATAGTTTTTAAATACGGTATTGTCTGGTTCAAAAATTATATTGGTGCCATTACGTTCGCTGCTGGTTTTTTCAAGTTGGTCAATAACTAAATTCCCTGCCTGGAATTCTGCTATTTTTGTTTGCCCTTCCCTATAAGATTGTACTTTAAAAAAATTGGACAATGCATTAACGGCTTTTGTGCCCACCCCATTTAAACCTACAGATTTTTGAAATGCACCAGAATCGTATTTACCGCCGGTATTGATTTTCGACACACAATCCACAACTTTTCCCAATGGGATGCCCCTGCCATAATCCCGTACCTCTACCCTATGGTCGGTTATTTTTATGTCGATGGTTTTACCGAAACCCATCACGTGCTCATCAATACAATTATCTATTATTTCTTTTACCAAAACATAGATGCCGTCATCTTGTGCAGACCCATCACCTAGTTTGCCAATATACATCCCGGGCCTGAGCCTGATATGCTCACGCCAATCAAGGGATTTTATACTGTCTTCATTATAATTACTTTGAGCCATATGCGTCAGTTATTTTCTTCTTTATTGAATGTGTTCAATTCAGGTGTCAATACAAGAGCCTGGCAGGTGATACAACTTAAAACTTAAACCTGCTGCACTGAAATGAACTGTTATGATTGTAAATCTTCATTCTTTGGACGTCTTAAAATAATAAAAACAAACAGCAATAACCAAATCAATATCAATATAGGTCCTATATAAATTAGGAAATTAAAATTGGTGGATTGTATTTCTTCTTCATTGTTCAACATACCAATATACATTGCACCAAAAATAAAAAACGCATTAAGGACAATGCAAAAACTTTTTAGCCATGCAATTACGCCCCCTTTTGATGCTTCATTAAAAAATATTGGTGCCCCTGATATTGTTTCCCTTGCAGGAAGTTGCAGGATTGCCCTTCCAAGGGCAATGCATAAAATATTTGAAAGCACGAATAAAATTAATATGCCATAAAAGAATGTTTCCCTGGAAATTACCGTTCCCGCTAATCCTGAGCGTGCAGAAGAAAAGACAACCTGATCGGGAAGATAAGCATAAACAAAAATTAAAACTGGTAAAAAAAATATTATAGACAGAATTTGGAAAAATTTAATAAACCTAATCATGAAATCCCTACTTTATGTTTTATTGCTTTGGTTATTGATTTGGACTTTCAAAATTAACAGCTTTTTATTTCTTAAAGAGTAAAGAGTAAATCTAAATTTTTAAAGGGACTTTTTAGATTATTCCGGTGTACAATTATGAAAAATTGTCACTTACCACTTACAATTATATATTGCAGTGAATTTTATTTAAACAAGAGATTTTCTTGCTACAAAAGATTTACAATATATTTTAAAATTAATTTTATCATATATTTATGAAAAATTTATGAATACTTAATTAATAAGCTAAAAATTATGAAAAGCCGCCTTAAATCAAGTTTATTTAAAATGATAGACCACCTCCCCTCATCATATGGTTATTCGGTCTACCACTTGATTCAAAAATTACTTCAATCAAACAAATTGGAAAACAAAGTACCTGCAAATCTAGCTACTTTTGGAAAGGTAAAAAGCTTACTAATGAAGGTCAATCATGAAATTGAAAATAAAAACATACTTGAAATAGGTTCAGGTTGGATGCCCTTAATACCATTTTTCTTTAAGTACATAGGAAAGTGCAACGATTTGTTTACTTATGATCTAAATGAACATTATGATAAATCAAATGTGACAAAGGTGATTCAGTACTTTAACAAAAACTATGGGCTCAAAATTTCGGATCAGCACAATAACAAATATAATCTTCCTGATTGGCTAGTGTACAAGCCAAAAGAAAATGTTATTGATGCGGAGTTACCTGATAAGATAGATTTTATTTTTTCCAGATTTGTACTTGAGCATGTTCCTCCAGAACAAATATTCTTCATGCATAAAAAATTTAAAGAGACCTATGATACAAATACCTTAATAGTACACATGATTTCTCCAAGTGACCACAGATCATATGTTGATGGATCTATTTCCTTGGTGGATTTTTTGCAATTCAGCCAAGATGAGTGGGACAATAGGCAAACAAAGTTCGATTATCATAACAGGTTACGCCTCCCACAATATCTTGAAATTTTCAAAAAATTAGATTTTGAAATATTACATGTAGAGTCCCAATCTATTAAAAAGGATAGCAAAGAATACGAAAAATTTAGAAAACTAAAAATTCATAACGATTTTTCAGGTTATTCTGAAGAAGAATTGACAGCAGGAGGAATAAATATAATTATGAGACGAAAAGACAGTCAATAAGAATTTGACCTAAAAATAGATCCTGCAACAAAAAAAGCATTTTATCGCTGATTTTATCAAACATGTCCCTTTATAAAAACCCTTACAATTTACATTGTAAGGATATAGGATGACAGGTGAACCTTGAGACTTTATCCATACTTGCAAAAAAAACATCTAGTCTGAAGATAGGTTTCAAAAGAAAACCAGGTATATTACAATTATTGCCTTATTTTCGTTGTTGATATAACTAATTATCACAACGAGAATAGTATTTATTTTGGGAATCAACATGGCTAAATCATCAAGAAATACGGTTATATCTTCTATTTTATTTTTTATCTTATTAAGTCACTTTTCGTTTGCCCAACAAGGAACTTTAAAAATAGCAAAACTTAAATACAATGGCGGTGGCGATTGGTATGCAAACAAAACAGCTTTGCCAAACCTGATCAAATTTTGTAACACCAACCTAAAAACCAACCTTGCCACTGAAGAAGATATTGTTGAAGTTGGCAGCCTGGATATATTTTTATACCCTTTTGTGTATATGACAGGTCATGGTAATGTGGTTTTTTCAAATCAGGAAGCTGAAAACCTTAGAAATTATTTAATTTCAGGAGGCTTTCTTCATATAGATGACAATTATGGGCTAGAGCCATTTGTAAAACTTGAATTGAAAAAAGTTTTCCCTGAGCTTGACTTTGTGGAATTGCCCCATGATCATCCTGTATATCACCAAAAATTTAAATTTGCCAATGGTTTGCCAAAAATCCATGAACACGATGGAAAACCTTCACAAGGTTTCGGCATAATTTACGAAGGGCGGCTGGTCTGTTATTTTTCTTATGAATCAGACTTGGGAAATGGCTGGGAGGACCGTTCAGTTCATAACGACCCTGAAGAAATTAGGCAGATAGCGTTTAAAATGGGTGCGAATTTAATCACTTATGCCTATACGAAGGAGTAAGG
>JALZND010000615.1 GCA_030857845.1 Bacteroidota bacterium
AGTACAAAAGCTATTGCGTTTGACGATTCAGGTAAAATACTATCACAAAATGCTCAGAAATATCCGGTATATTCCCCAACATCCACATACAGTGAACAAGATCCTGAGGAAATATTTCAGGCTGTATTAAGTACAGTAAATTTAACATGGGCTAATATAAAAGGAGCTTATCAATTAGAAGGGATTAGTTTTAGTAGTGCCATGCATGGGGTCATGCCAGTAGATAAAAATGGTGTCCCATTGATGCATTGTATAATCTGGGCTGATACGAGAAGTAATGATATTGCAAAAAGAATTAAAATGGGTGAGCTGGGCGATTATCTTTATCAAAGAACAGGTACGCCAATTCACCCCATGTCACCCTTATGTAAAATAACCTGGATAAAAGATAATTTACCTGATATTTTCTCAAAGACCCATAAATTCATCTCTTTTAAAGAATACATCTTTTATAAATTATTTAATAAATACCTTATTGATATTTCTGTTGCATCCTGTACAGGCCTTTTTGATATATGGGATATTTCATGGAATAAGGAAGCATTATCGATTGCAGGAATTGATGAAGCTAAATTATCCGTACCTGTTTCACCCTATCACCAGGAAATTCATCCTGACGCAAACTTTGAAAAGTTAATGGGAATACCCAAGGGAGTGCCTTTCATAATCGGGGCGAATGATGGTTGTCTTGCAAACCTTGGATCGAATGCTATTCAACCGGGAAGGGCTGCTATAACTATAGGTACAAGTGGAGCCATTCGTATGGCATTTAGGCAACCTCTGCAGGATGCTAAAGCAAGGATATTTAATTATTTACTATCAGAAGATACTTATATATCAGGTGGTCCTGTAAATAATGGTGGAATTGTTTTACAATGGTTTCTGGAAAATATCAGCAGGGAAAAAGAAGAAACTTCTTTACCAGGTGATATTAATGATTATTCGGCTGACCTGGAACAAGCTGCGAATATTACCGCAGGATCAGAAGGACTCATATTTTTACCTTATATTTTAGGTGAAAGAGCGCCTCACTGGAATGCAGATGCGAGAGGTGTTTTCTTTGGCCTGAATATTAAACATACCCGGGCGCATATGATCAAGGCAATTTTGGAAGGGGTTATTTATGGAATTTATAGTGTGGCAGAGGCATTGGAAAGTACAGGCGAAAAAATTGAAACCATATATGCTAATGGAGGCTTTGCAAGGTCTGATTATTGGGTACAGATACTGGCAGATATCTTTGGGAAGAAAGTACTTGTATCTGAAAGTGTGGAAAGTTCAGCCTGGGGAGCTGCATTAATGGGAATGTTCGCATTGCGCAAAAAACCACATCTGGATGATCAGGATTATTTTCAGGAAAAGCTTAGGGTTTTTATTCCTGATGAAAGAAACCATAAAATATACAAAAGTACTTTTATTATATACAATAGATTATATGAAAAGTTAAAAGATGAATTTAGCATGCTCAATACTTTCCAAATTTAATTGCCTGTTCATCTATGCCTCTTATTATAGTTGCTGTCGGAGTACTTTCTTTACTTTTTCTTATTGTTGTTTTTAAACTTGATGCTTTTATAGCCCTCATAATAGTGTCATTGGGAGTTGGGCTTGCGGAAGGTATGACCGTTGCTTCAGCCGTTGAATCAATACAGAATGGTGTAGGCAGTACTTTAGGTTCCTTAGCTTTAATTTTAGGCTTTGGCGCAATGCTGGGGAAAATGGTAGGAGATAGTGGTGCTGCTCAGAAAATAACTTCATTTTTAATTAGTAAATTTGGTTATAAGAATATTCAATGGGCTTTGGTGATAACAGGTTTTGTAGTGGGTATCCCAATGTTCTATACCGCAGGATTTGTGATTTTAATTCCCATAGTTTTTACTGTGGCAGCTACTACCCGTCTTCCGCTTTTATATCTGGGCATTCCCATGGTAGCCGCTCTTTCAGTAACTCATGGCTATCTTCCACCCCATCCGGCACCTACTGCAATTGCAGTTATGTACCAGGCTGATATTGGCCTTACCCTGGTTTATGGAATAATTATAGCCATTCCCGCTATTGTAGTTGCGGGGCCCTTGTTCGCAAGGTTACTTACCAGATATCGTCCCGAACCTCCCAAAGGACTTTATCAACCAAAAGTTTTAGCGGATGAAGAGCTTCCTTCCTTTGCTAACAGCTTAAT
>JALZND010000616.1 GCA_030857845.1 Bacteroidota bacterium
GCATAGACCTGGCAAGGCAGATTTTTGAACGTATGCTTGAAAAAACCAATGATCCAGTTGCAATAGCCCTAAAAAGCCTTAAAAATGAAATAAGGCAAACTTTTTAAACAAATCTAAAATAATGGAATTTAAAGTCGCATTAATTGCAGGGGCCACAGGGATGGTTGGGAAAGAATTGCAGGAACAGCTATTGAAAAGCAACCATTACAGGATGGTAATAAGCCTTGTACGCAAACAACTACCATCAAACCATCCAAAACTTCAACAAATCATTGTAAATTATGATAAACTTGATGCTATTGCCTCGCAACTTATAGCCGACGACTATTATTGCTGCCTCGGTACTACAATGAAGAAGGCAGGATCTAAAGAAAATTTTGCTAAGGTTGATTATTTATACCCGGTAAACCTGGCATCTATTGCCGAAAAAAACAAGGCCAAAAAGTACCTGCTCATTTCAGCTATGGGAGCCGATAAAAATTCTTCCATTTTTTATAATAAAGTAAAAGGAGAAGTTGAGGAAGGTATATCACAAAAAGCTATAAAATCTATATATATTTTCAGGCCCAGTTTATTGGTAGGTGATAGGGAAGAAGAAAGGGTGGGCGAAAAAATTGCCACAAAAATCATGGTACCTATTTCTAAACTGATGGTTGGCCCTTTAAAAAACTATAAGCCCATACATGCCAGGGAAGTTGCTGAAGGAATGATCAATATGGCTCAAAAAGATGAAGAAGGAGTGCATATTTTTACGTCAGAAGAAATAAAACACATTGAATGATTGCTGTATTGCAAAGGGTAGCAGAAGCTTCGGTATTCATTGATGAAAAAGTAAATTGTGCCATAAATAAAGGGCTGATGGTCCTGGTAGGTATTGAAAGTTTAGATACTGAAGAGGATATAAAATGGTTGGGACAAAAAATTGTAAACCTTAGAATATTTGATGACGAAGATGGTGTAATGAACAAAAGTGTACTTGACATCCGGGGAGATATATTGTTGGTAAGCCAATTTACCCTTCACGCCAGCACTAAAAAAGGAAATAGGCCTTCGTATATAAAGGCAGCCAAACCCGATATAGCCATTCCAATTTATAAAGGTTTTAAGCAAGAACTGGAAAAACTTCTTGGCAATAAAATAGAAACAGGCATATTTGGGGCAGATATGAAAGTAAGCCTTGTCAATGATGGACCTGTTACCATAATCATTGATACTAAAGACCGCAAATAATTTTTGATTTAAATGACTATAAAGGAAGCACAGGAACTAGTAGATGCCTGGATAAAAACCAAAGGCGTTAGGTATTTTAATGAGCTTACCAATATGGCTATACTTACTGAAGAAGTAGGTGAGGTAGCAAGGGTCATATCAAGGAAATATGGCGAACAATCTTTTAAAGATTCCGACAAAGGTATTGAACTCGCGGACGAACTGGCAGATGTACTTTGGGTCATATTGTGCCTGGCCAACCAAACAGGTGTGGACCTTACCCAGGCCCTTGAAAAAAATATGGAAAAGAAAACAAACAGGGACAGTGAAAGGCATATTAATAATGAAAAATTAAGCAAAGATACTTAGGTTTATTTTTGGGTAATGCAGTAAAAATTATTAGCTAGCACTTTTTATTATGATCCTGAAAAATGAAGATTAGCGGTTTTACCTACCTTAGAAATGCTTTTACTTACGGTTATCCATTTATACCCTCTATTCTTTCGCTTTTACCCCTGGTAGATGAGTTCGTAATTGTAGTAGGAGACTCTGATGACGGCACGCTTGAGGCAGTAGAAAATTTAAAGAATGAAAAGATAAAGATTATCAGAACTACCTGGAACGATTCATTACGAAAAGGTGGGAAAATCTTTGCCCAACAATCTAATATCGGGATTGACCATGTAACAGGCGATTGGGCATTTCATATTCAAATAGATGAGGTTTTTCATGAAAACGACCTCCAGAAAATTAAGGAGGCCTTTAATAAAGCTGATAAAGACCCTTCCATAGAAGCCTTGCTATTCCCGTTTTTTCATTTTTTTGGAGATTTTAACCATATCAGGAACACCCGCCGGACACATAGATATGAAATCAGGGCTTTTAGGACCAATCTATTCGTAAGATCATATAATGATTCGCAGGGTTTCAGGAAATACCCTTCTATTGAAGCATATGAACAAGGTGACAA
>JALZND010000617.1 GCA_030857845.1 Bacteroidota bacterium
TAGTATTAGAAATAATTATGATTCATTAAAAGATTTAGTAAAAAAAGAACAAAATAAACCCACGGTGTATAGTGGTATTGTTTATGGTGATATATGGTATGTACCTGCAGGAAGAAGCTGGGCAGCCCAATTACTGGATCATGCAGGTGCCGCCTACTTATGGAGCAACGATGGCGGGCAGGGCAGCCTGGAGTTAAGCTTCGAAAAAGTTTATGAAAAAGCTTCTGATGCAGATTATTGGATTGGAGTTGCATCTTTTGAGAGCCTGGAAGAAATAAGAAATGTTGAAGTACGATATGCTGATTTTAAAGCCTTTAAAGAAGGAAATGTATATAGCTATAATGCAAGAATAGGAGAAAAAGGAGGCAATGAATATATGGAACTGGGATATGCAAGACCGGACATAATTCTTGCAGATTTAATCAAAATTCTTCATCCGCAACTAATACCGGAACACCAGCTTTATTTTTATAAAAAATTACCAGGAAAGGTTGAGCCTTCAATCTGATGAAAGATAATCATAGTAACCGGAAGGCGTTGAATGGATTTTTGATCCTGCTGCTGGTTATTTGTTTTCTGGCAAATGTTTCTCTTGGTTCCGTTTATATTTCATTATCTCAAATTCTGATTATTTTGTCTGGCGGAAGTGGGGAAAAAGTTGTCTGGGAAAACATCATCTTCAATTTTCGTCTTCCAAAAGCTATTACTGCCATTATAGTAGGTGCGGGCTTATCTTTGAGCGGCCTGCAAATGCAGACATTATTTAGAAATCCACTGGCGGGGCCATTTGTATTGGGCATAAGTTCTGGCGCAAGTCTGGGAGTTGCCTTATTGGTAATGGCAGGATTTAATATAAGTTTTATGTTTTTGGACCTGAACTTCTTAGGAAATTGGCTGATCGTTTTGGCTGCAACACTTGGCGCCTCGTTGGTTTTAATCCTGGTAGTACTCATCTCACTTAGAGTTAAAGACAGTATGGCTTTGCTGATCATCGGCTTAATGTTTGGCAGCGCTACGGGTGCCCTGGTAGGCGTACTCCAATTTTTCAGCGATGCAAGGCAAATCCAGGCTTACCTGATATGGACCTTTGGAAATTTGGGTGGAATGAACTGGAGTGAATTATGGGTTTTTATTCCTGCAGTTTTCCTGGGTGTTATAATAACATTTGTATTAATTAAACATATGAATGCTTTATTACTTGGGGAAAATTATGCCCGAAGCATGGGGTTGAAAATGAATAAGGTCAGGATCTGGATAATTTTAAGTACCAGCTTAATTGCAGGAACAATTACAGCTTTTTGTGGTCCTATCGCTTTTGTAGGCATAGCTGTACCTCATCTGGCAAG
This sequence comes from Bacteroidota bacterium, assembly GCA_030857845.1. Classification (GTDB taxonomy): domain Bacteria; phylum Bacteroidota; class Bacteroidia; order Cytophagales; family Cyclobacteriaceae; genus JALZND01. The sequence goes on from JALZND010000617.1 coordinate 1,347, forward strand.
AATGTTATTTAATTCGGCCGACCATAAAATTTTGCTTCCTGCAACATTATTAATAGGCGCCATATTGATGTTGGTTTGTGACAGCATTGCTCAAATGCCAGGAAGTGATTATACCCTACCCATCAATGCCATAACTTCTTTATTGGGGGCCCCTTTGGTAATTTGGCTGATCATAAAGAAAAGGAATTTAAGAAGTTCATTTTGAATTATATGTCCGGATCCCAGAATCTTTATTTGCAAACCAAAGATCTTTCAGTAGGCTATATAAAAGGTGCAAAGGAAACTTCAATACTTCAAAACCTTCAGCTTGATCTTCGGGGTGGTCAGATGACTTGTTTGCTTGGTCCTAATGGTGTGGGAAAATCAACATTAATCAGAACATTATCTGCAGTTCAAAAACCACTTTCTGGTGCAGTTCATATTAAAGAAAAAAATATTCTTGATTATAAGCCAGATGAATTGGCAAGAATGATCAGCTTGGTTTTAACTGAAAAAATTCCAGGTGGAAATCTTAATGTATTTGAGCTTGTGTCATTAGGAAGATACCCCTATACAGGCTGGTCAGGAAATTTAGATAAAGAGGATAAAGAAAAAGTAATTCATTCTATAAAAGTTACCTCCATTGAGCATCTAAAAGAAAAGCGGATCCAGGAGCTTAGCGATGGAGAGCTGCAAAAAGCTATGATAGCCAGAGCAATAGCTCAGGATGGGCAAATCATGTTTTTAGATGAACCTACAGCCCATCTGGATGTGAGTAATAGAGTGGAAATAATGACGCTACTAAGGAAGCTTGCATGGGAAACAAATAAAGCTATTCTT
>JALZND010000618.1 GCA_030857845.1 Bacteroidota bacterium
GATAATCTAGTCCATGTGGTTGGGTAGGTATGCCAACTGGTGTTATTATAACTAATGATTTTTCCTTTTAATGTCTTCAATTCCAGGTTCCAAACATCAGTAGAATCTGTGCTGTAAAACATATGATTTGCTACATCATTCCAAAGCTGGTGTTCTGTAGATGCATTTATATAAGGTAAAATTTTTTTTCGAGCCCATTCTTCTGAAGGTTCTCCGTTGATGCTTATAACCTCTGAACCAATTATTTCTTTTAAAGTGTTTGCTTTTGGAGCATTAACAACAAAAAATCGTTTGTTGAAATTTTGAATGATCAGAGATTTGTAGCGTGATGATTTATACAAGCTATTAGGTTCATAAATATTGGTATGACCATCCTTCAGCAGTGCACAAAATCGTTTCAATTCCTGATAATATTCCCAGGTAGATTTTGTAGCCAATACTTTGGATATGTAAGCTTGATAAGCGCTGTCCCAATCAATTTTGGCCTGATCAAAAAATGCAAAATTGTACTTAACTTCAGTATAGAAGTTGGTCAGTCCCCAGATTTTATCTGTATCCGAAATATTACTCTCTATGTCTACCTGGGCAAAAGAAGAAAAGGGGAATATAAAAATAATAAGAGTATTAAATTTTTCATAATGTATAAAGAAGAAGATAGAAAAGAACAAGCCATAAATATAAAAACAAGAAGTTTTCACTTACCTTTTATATACAATTTTAGGAATTTTTTGTAATTAAACATAAATGAACTCCTCTAATTTTCAGTAAGGAATTCTTTATATTCTAAACATTTACTCATTCACAATTTACTATTCACACATTCTATCATTTTATCATTCAAACATTCCATCATTCTATCATTGTCTCATTCTATCATTCAAAATTCTATCATTCATTCCTCAAGCTCTCCACCGGGTTCGCCAATGCTGCATTTATGGATTGAGCACTTAGTACCAAAAGGGAGAGGACCAGAAGGCCAATTCCCGGTAAAACAAAAAGCCACCAATGCAATTCAATTTTATAGACAAAATTTTCCAGCCATTTATTGATGAAATAATAGCCTATTGGCGTGGCAATGATGAAAGCTAGCAATATCAGTTTTATGAAATCCTTTGATAATAACATCAAAATTCCGGAAATAGATGCGCCAAGCACTTTTCGGATGCCTATTTCCTTGGTTTTTTGTTGGATGGTGAAGGCAACAATTCCCACAAGCCCCAGGCAACTGATAAAGATGGCAATGCCGGTGGCCCAGTTAAGAAGTTTGTTAAGTTTTAATTCACTGTTATAAACGAAGCAATTTTTTCATCAAAAAACTGGTAGTCGAATCTTTCATCGGGAAAAACCTCATGCCAGGCAGTTTCTGCTTTGCTTATAGCTGTTGACCAATTGCTGATGTTTTCTGAAAGCTTTATGTGAATTACATTATAAAAGTTTTGATCGCTGGTTAATATTAATGGACCTACAGGTTGATGCATTGATTTGGAGTGAAAATCGGCAACAATTCCGGCAATGGGTATTTCCTTTTCATCGATTTTCAACATTTGACCCAACAAATCATCGTAATGATCACTTCCCAGCTTTTTAGCAAAGGTTTCGTTGATTATTACTTCTTTTAAAGTATCGGAAGGAGCAAGGGGATTTCCCTCAATAATTTTTAAATTATAAATATTTAAATAATCAACATCTCCATATTTAAATTCTGCCAATATAGGTTCTACCGCTTCATTTGAAGGAAATTCCATTCCACGCGATATTGTACCATGCGAAGCAGGTGATTGCCCCCCTAATGAAATTAAATTAAAATCAGGTATTGAGTGAAGTTTTTGTAATAGTTTTTCTTTTTCTACATGCGGGGTCTTCCAGGGAATATGAATGTTTACAATACCCTCTCTTGCATATCCCAGATCTTTAGACAATCCATATTTAATTTGCTGGCTTATGGCGAAGCTTCCAATGATAAGGCAAAAAGCAATGGCAAACTGGAACAGCATAAGGGATTGCCTGAAAAAAAGCCTGGATTCTCCCATTTTAAATTTACCTTTTAACAGCCAGGCGGGGCGGAAGGCTGCCAAAATAAAAGCAGGATAGAGCCCGGCCAGAAAAGCTGTTATGATTGTGAAAACTATCAAGATCAGAAAATAAGGAATGGTAGTGTAATTT
>JALZND010000619.1 GCA_030857845.1 Bacteroidota bacterium
TGTTTTATGGTTTTGCTACTGATAGTTTATATAAAAAAATGCTGGTTGAATCCGATAATTTTATTGCAGAACAACTTATGTTGCTTTGTGCCCAGATCATTTCTGACACATTAAACGTCAAAAAATCCATAGATTTTGCTCAGGATAATCTTCTTCCGGATCTGGACGTTAATATAAAATGGGTAGACGGATCAGGATTATCCATATATAATCTTTTTACACCACAAAGTATGATTTATATTTTAGATAAAATTTATACGCTTGTTCCTGAGCAACGGTTGTTTTCGTTGCTGCCGGCTGGTGGAGTATCCGGCACAATAAAAAATTGGTATAAAGCTGAAGTTCCTTATGTGTTTGCCAAAACCGGTACATTAAGCAATGTTCATTGCCTTAGTGGATATATAAAATCAAATAGTGGGAAAATATTGATTTTCAGCTTTATGCATAATAACTATATCAGTTCAACAAATTCTATTCGCTTTGAAATGGAAAAGGTTTTAAGACAGATAAGGGAGGAGTTTTAATTTGACATGATTTTTTTACTATTGATGAGGCGCCTTTGATACTCCTTCGTGTATCAATCCGGTAAATGCCTTGATTGTAAGCATGATTTCTGAAGCAGGAATAGCAAAGACAGGCTTTTTATTTAGAATATTTTCTCTGAAGTTAATTTTATACTTAATTTCCAGGTAGTCATAAATGCCAATTTGAATCTGAACAATTGTATATGCAATAACATCAAGGTTAATAGTTGATTTTAATGTACCCTCAGCTTGTTGAGCAACCAAAACAGCTTTAATATCATCCATCATTTTCTTTTTAGTTTCCAGTGTAATATTTCCCAGCTCTTCATTATTTCGCTCCTGCATCACATTATATAAAAAGCCACTATAAATCGGATATTCCAAATCAAAATAGAGTTTTAACAAAAAATCTTCATTGAACAGATCTACAATATTATTTATGGGAGCTTTTAATTCCTTTTTTACCAGGTCTGTCTTCATTTTGGTTGCCAATTCAACAAGGTATTTATAAAGGTCAAGTTTATTTTCAAAATACCTGTAAAAGCTGCCTTTTGCAACAGAAAGATTTTTTACAATTCTTGAAAGTGAAGCTGTTTCATAAGGATATAGGGCAAATTCTTCAAAAGCTACATCTAAAATTTCCTTTTGCCTTGAAGGTTCCAGATTAATAAAAGTAATTAATGGCATAAAAAAATTTCATTTACATTCTTTAGATGAAAAACCATCTTATATCTTATTGATGATGATCTTTTAGAATTATTAAAACACCTGTAATGCTTAAATGTTCCTGACGGTATAAATATATGGAGAAATTTAACATCAGATTTTACTTTGGGACCGTAGGAAACAGTGAATATCTTAATAACATCTTAATATTTGCGTAAGCTTAATCCGGTTCAATCCAGTTTTTAGATCTTTCAAGCGCTTTATCCCAAGAGGTTAATAGTATTTCCATGTTTTGTAACTTCTTAGGATTATAAACAATATCCTCTTGCCAAAGCTCATTGATTTCCATTACATCTTTCCAAAAACCTACGGCAAGGCCAGCAAAATAAGCTGCTCCTAAGGCTGTAGTTTCCTGGATTTTTGGACGAATAACATCTATTTCAAGTAAATCAGATTGAAATTGCATCAGGGTTTTATTTGCTGTTGCCCCTCCATCTACTCTTAATTCCTGGGGCTCAATTTCAGCATCTTCTTTCATTGCCTGAATTACTTCCCTTGTCTGAAAAGCAATACTTTCCAATGCTGCTCTTGCTATATGTCCGGCAGAAGTGCCTCGTGTTAATCCTATTATATTTCCCCTGGCATATTGATCCCAATGAGGCGCGCCTAATCCGGTAAAAGCAGGAACAAAATAAACTCCTCCATTATCAGGAACTGAATTGGCCAAAGGTTCTATTTCTTTGGAGCTTTTAATTATTCCTAAAGAATCCTTTAACCATTGTACAACAGCACCGGCCACAAAAACACCTCCTTCTAGTGCATAAATCACTTTTCCATCTACTTTCCATGCTATGGTGCTTAATAAATTGTGATTTGAATTTACAGGCTTTGCACCTGTATTCATTACTATAAAACAACCGGTACCATATGTGCTTTTAAGCATACCTGGTTTAATACACATCTGACC
>JALZND010000620.1 GCA_030857845.1 Bacteroidota bacterium
CTTCCATACCTTCCCGCATGCCTTCCAGTAAATCGTTTACATTTTCAGGCATTTTGCCAATTCTTTCAACAACAATTTCCAATTCATTAGCATCAATAGTACGGCGGGAAATATATTGAGTTACTAATGGAATTCTACTTTTAGATGCAAGTTCCAAGGCCTTGGTTGGATTTTCAGCAACAAGAGGTTCTAAACCAAACCATATCATTTTAGGAATGTTGTGATCATTTTTATCTTCATCATGAAAAATTAATCCTTCGGCTATTTTCCAACGCAAAGAATGATCAATACGCTGTAGTGCAGAAGCAAGGTAGAGCCTGACAACAGGAGAAGGATCTTCAAGGGACATTATTGTAAATTTAGCAATTACTTCTTTGGAAGGTAAAAGATCTTCACAAAGCAGCTGGATTGCCCAGGCTCTGACATACTCATCTTTATCTTCCAAAGCTTCTTTAAGGATACTTAAATTAAGTCCTCCTGTAATATGTAAAGCCCACATAGCACGCAAACGCCAGTCAGGTTGATTATCAGATTTAAATATCTTATATAATTTAGTATGAGTATTGTATTGAAGTTTTCCTTTAGAAGACCTGTTCTGCAAAATAACTCTTGCCCGCCGGGCATGCCAGTCACTTTTATTGGTTTGAAGATCAACAAGCTGCTGGTCAGTCATTTTATTCAGATCACTGTACCTGCCATTCCAATTTTCTGCCCCGGTCTCTATAGGTGAAATCCTGAAGATTCTACCGGTTTCAGAATTCAGCACTTCCTGGCCACAAATATCAGCATCATGCCAATCTAAAACATATAATGCTCCATCCGGTCCTATTTCCATACTGAAACCTACCCATTGTGCATTATTTGCCATAAGAAAATCATCTCCATGCCTGGCGGTAAAACCTGAGCCATTTCTTTTTAATACATCCGACAAAACAGCATGTTCATGAATATTAGCCATAAAAATCCGTCCCCTTTGTATTTCTGGAAAAGCATCAGAATTATATACACGTGCTCCTCCATGTGCTGACCTGTGGCTGTGGTCGGTTATAGTCCTGATATCGCTGTAAAGATAAGGATTAAAGTGCTGCCCTCCCTGTCTGTGGTAAACACCCCCCGGAATGACATGCCATAAATGTGGAATAACACAGGCACTCATTAACAATTGTCCTTTGGCATCATAATCAATGCCCCATGGATTGCTAAATCCATGGGCTACAACTTCAAAAATTTCCTTAATAGGATGGTATCTCCAGACCCCACCGTTAATATCTACCCCTTCTCCTTCCAGTACATCCTCAGGAAAAGGATCCTTATGTTTATAAATTTTGCCTTTTCCAATGGGTTTTCTAACTCTTGATGGTGTTGCAAATCCCTGTAGTCCATATAACCAACCATCGGGCCCCCAGTGGAAGCTGTTTAGTGTTTCATGCCTGTCCCGAATGCCCCAGCCTGTAAGGCGAACTTCTATATCTTCAGTATCAGCTTTATCATCGCCGTCACGATCCGGGATAAACAGCAGGTTTGGTGGAGCTCCAACAAATACACCGTCAAATCCTACTGCAATTGCAGCAGGAAATGCCAGGCCTTCCATAAAGATCTTCTTTTTGTCCGCCTTCCCATCGCCATTGGTATCTTCCAGGATCAGTATCCTGCTATCACCTGCGTTGGAAAACCCATGCCCTCGTGATTCATAATCTCTATTTTCAGCAATCCACAATCTTCCGCGGTCGTCCCAACAAAATGCCATAGGTTGAGTCATCATAGGCTCTGAGGCCCACACATTGACTTGAAATCCATCTTTAAGAGCCATATTTTCAACCGCCTGTTCCGGAGTAAGAAATTTAGCCTCCCTACCTTCCTTCTGTGCTATCTGCCATAAGGCTGCTGTGGAATACATTGATTGTTGTCCGCTGAAATTTCCCCAATCTTCTGTAGCCTTCATGTCATTTAATTCCCCTGTATAAATTTTCAGCTGCTGTCGGATCACCTCTGTTTCACCCTGCCTGATATGCCAATCCGCTACACGGGATCTTGCATGTCCTACTCCCATCTGGTTGTCAACGCGCCAAACCTGAGGATACCCATTATTATCAGGATGATCAAAAATTGTTATATGAGCAAGATCATCCCGTCCTTCCACCTCCATCCCTACAT
>JALZND010000621.1 GCA_030857845.1 Bacteroidota bacterium
CCTGGAAAACACTAATGTGCTAAAGGTCGATGAAGGTGACCCTTGTACTGTCCATACAAACCATGGAAAAGTTAAAGCCAAACAAGTGATAATGGCTACCCATACCCCTAAAGGCATCTATGCAGTTCATACCGCTATGGAACCCTACCGGGAACATGCGATGGCTGTAAAAATTAAGGAGCAATTGCCTGCAAGAGGCATTTATTGGCATTTGCAGCAAAACCAACATTATTCTTTACGTCCCTACAGCAATGGAAATGACCATTTTTTGCTTGTTTTAGGTGAGCCTTATAAGGTAGGGCATGAAAATAATACAGAAGAAAATTTTAAGAAGATAGAAGAATATGTAAGAGCCAATTTTGAAGTAAAGAGCATTGAATATACCTGGGCGGCCCAAAACTATAAACCTGCCGATTTGCTACCTTTTATAGGGAAAAGCCCCATGGAAAACAAAATCTTCATTGCCACAGGTTTTGCCGCAGATGGCCTGGTTTATGGAACCCTCTCCGGCATGATGATAAGCGACATGATATTAGGAATAGAAAATCCTTATGAAAAAATTTACAGCCCTACACGGTTTACCCCTAAAGCTTCAGCTCCAAAATTCTTTAAAGAAAATGTTGATGTTGCATATCAGCTTGTAAAAGATTATTTATTTTACGGTGATGCAGATGAGGTAAAGGAAATTAAAGTTGGCCAAGGTAAAACTATCAAACTAAACAATGAAAGGTTGGCTGCCTACCGTGATGAAAGTGGCACACTGAATCTGGTATCAGGGATTTGCCCTCACATGGGCTGTGTCGTACACTGGAACAATGGGGAAAAAAGCTGGGATTGTCCTTGCCATGGAAGCCGGTTTGGGGTAGATGGCGAAGTGCTCGAAGGACCTTCTTTTCATGGACTATCCAAACCGCAAAAATCCCCTGAAAGGCAATAGATTAATCAGATTAAATTCCAATCTGAGCATATTGTTTGCATGCCATTTCACATTCACGGCATGCCCTGGCGCATTCTTGGCAATGATCGTGATCGTGCTGTTCACATTCGTCAGCACATTTCCTGCAGATTTCCTCACATACGCGGATTAGTTCTTGCGCATTTTCAGAATGAGAGGCTATAAGGCTTGCAGTTGTATAACATATTTTCGCACAGTCCCTATCAAGCTTAATGCACGGGACCATCATTTTTATATTATCTTCGTCCAGGCATGCATCGGCACACATTTCACAAGCAGCTGCGCATTGTGCCAGCTTTTGGAGCAATTCTTTTTCATGAGCCATAATTAAAAAGTTTTATAAGGTTAATATTTATATAGGTTTATAACCTTAATTCTTATTCAATGTTTATTGATCCATCAATTAAAAAACTACAAAATTACTTTTAATATTTATAATAATTATTGTTGACTAGGTTGAATCCACTTACCATAAAGTAGCTCTAGCTTTATAATTCAATCAGATATTTCCTGCTATTTATGCTTCTTTGAAATCTGAGACCGTTTGGCCTGTTACCTTTTTGAATTGAGTGGAAAGTAATTGACACTTGAATACCCTAATAAATCCGCAATCTGGCTCAGGTTCAATTCATTGTAATCTAGCAATTCTTTTACTCGTTCTATTTTTAGGGCAATAAACCTTTTTTCCAAAGAAATACGTTCATGTTCCGAAAGATACGGCTCAACCAACCATAGTTTTTCCCTAGGTTTTTACTTAGGAATACTGAGAGTAGCTCATGATCTTTATTATGCTCAATGTGGTTGAGATATTCAAATAAGTAAGTTTAATCTTCTCCACAATGATTTTACCTTCTTGCTCCATTATTTCAAAACTTTTGCATGAAGTACCCTTGAAATTTCCTGCATAGGTATTGCTGTAGAATTTAAAAAATTTGCACATCCTAATTCTATTTTTAATTCATTGAGGCCAATTTTTTCCAGTTCATCCCGCACCACCTTGATACATCGCGGGCAAACGTTTCTTTTTATTCCATCGGCACCAGTTTGGGAGTGAGAGTGTGTTTGAGTGTGAAAAACCCTTACAATAGAATTTAGTCGCCCATAATAGCTTTATTTAAATTAATAAGTTGTATTTAGACGATTTTTACTTTCCAGTTTCCTCGTTAGCCGTCTCTTTTTATCTTTGG
>JALZND010000622.1 GCA_030857845.1 Bacteroidota bacterium
GCATTTGTTGGTGCTTCAGTTGCACTTTTATTGCTTGTGCCCGAAGGTGAATAGGTACCATGTTTTTTTTGATATAGAAGTTAAGCAGCGATTTTCCGATTTTTCTTTGCAGTTATTATCAATAATAATTCTCCACCAGGTCTGTTGGCACCAGACCTTTACCTTTTTTAAACCTTTCTGAGTATTTACTTATAGCCGAAATTATTATATTATCCTCGTAAAAGCGGTTTTTTTGTGTATTCAGTAGAAATTGATAAAATTGGTTCCTCTAGGTGAATGTCCGGCCTTTTACTACCTATCAATCGAACATATCCTAAATACCTACCTCGATCTGCCTCAAGAGCCTCAATCTCCGTTTTATTGTCAGGGGCAATGGCTAAGTGCCAACTGCGCCATAAACGCCAACCCTGCGGTAAGGAGTCGGCTACTTCAATATTAATGAAACCAGTCCTTTCCCAGTGCCGTTGCCACCATTGAGCAGAGTGTAAACACCACAGGTCCGGGGTCCACCATGCTTTCAGGTGCTCTGGTACTATGCCTTCAATCTCCTGCATCAGTCCAGCCCCTGCAATTCCCACCTGACCACCTGGCTTAACAAAGCGAATTAATGAATTTAAGTATAAATCATCCGTGCCATAATAAAAGAATGAATCAATACTAACAATAGCATCAAAGAAATCAGCTGCAAAAGGCAGTGAGCGTGCGTCGGCGTGAATGGGAAAGACGCCATCCTCTACGCCGGCGTCACGTATCCGCTGAAGGTTCTCTGAAACTGAAAAAATCAGGTCAACTGCCCATACTTGTACCCCAAACTCTCGGTGAAGAAAGATGGAAGACATTGCCCGGCCGCATCCTAAGTCTAAAACCCGCATGCCTGGACGCAAGTCTAATGCTTTTGCTAGCCATTCAGTCAGCCACAAGGGATTAGCTCCGCCACTGACACTAGCCTTTATCCACTCAGGATGATAACTAGAAGAGCGAGGAAATTCAGGGGTGGTGAATAGGTTATCCATAGTTACATACAGTTGATTTTAGCTTACTAATCAATATAATTCATCGGAGCTTTTTCATGTTAGGCGATGGTTTTATTCTAGCTCAAATTATGCCTTTACTTAGTTGATTCAGCGATTATTTCGGCATCAATTTCAATGAGGAATTGCTTATCAGCCAAGGCAACTACGCCTAGTAAAGATAAAGCAGGTAATTGTCCGGCAGGAAAAATCGCTCTCAATTCTTCTCGGATGATAGCCGCCTGCTCATACTGATAGTCCACTACATAAATAATGAGCTTGACTACATCGGTAACTCCTACCCCAACACTGGCTAAAGCAGTTTTCAGATTCGTCAAAGCTTGCTGGGTTTGGGCTCTTAGACTACCGTCACCGGCTAACTTTTTAGCTTGGTCTACGCCTACTTGTCCTGAAATATGAACAAATTTTAATCCATTCTTTTCACTCAAGACTACTTGTGAGAACATACCACTCCAATCTGGTAATGCTGTCGGATTATGATATTCCCGTTTCATATGTTATTCTTTTTCTCTCCTTTATTTCGCCTAACGGAGACGCATTGACGAAGTTCCGGTTGTAGGCTTCCCTTCACTTGGTAAGTTATTGTATTGTTGATTAAAAACAAATGCTGGATGATAGTTCGTCAGCCGGCATTTTGGCAATGCACTAATAGTTATTCATGCTTCCTTGTCCACTTAGGTCATTTGCTTTACATTTTATACCAATCTAATTGTTGTATTGTATCAGGTTTTGCATCATTATTTTTTTTATTAAATAGCGCAGGTGCTGTTTCATGTAAAAGCTATGCCATCAAGTCCGCACCGAGTGCTGCACTTGCTGCAATAAGAAAAGGGTGTATGCAAGCCAAATTGATCAGCCTGCCAACCTGCTACTGCAGGGGGCCTGTGGGGAAATGGCTGATGAACGCTCTTTGAAACCAACGACATAGCAAAAGATTCCAAGCTATCATCTGATACAAATTTTGATAGGTCAGCGGTCATATGAATCATCAATTGCCTGTTGCTGCCAATGCTTCTTTAAATATTAGTTTCACGGTATCAATGGGATAATTGAACCTGCCATACCAACCGGAGCTGTAAAGTACTGTTCTTAAAGCATATCCTTAGATG
>JALZND010000623.1 GCA_030857845.1 Bacteroidota bacterium
CACTTACATACAGCCTGTCTTTGGGCAGCTGGTAAACCTCGGTCAGCAGCTCCCAGGCCCACTGGATGGCTTCCTTTTTGAAGTAATTTCCAAACGACCAATTACCCAGCATCTCGAACATGGTGTGATGGTAGGTATCAATTCCTACTTCTTCCAGGTCATTATGTTTTCCGGAAACCCGCAGGCACTTTTGGGTATCCGCTATCCTTAGGTACTGAGGCATATTGATGCCTAAAAAGAAATCCTTGAACTGGTTCATCCCTGCATTTGTAAACATCAATGTTGGGTCATCTTTGATCACCAAAGGTGCAGATGGTAAAATTTGATGGCCTTTCTCTTTAAAAAATTCCAAGAAGTGCTGCCTTATAGATTTAGCATCCATTTTATATATTAATTTTTTTTAAGCATAACAGGGTTACATTGCTAAATAGTTACCTGTATAATTATTCCATTTAACTGACAATGAATCAATTGGCAATTTTGAGATAGTTTTAAATTCTTTTAATCTTTAGATTTTTACCATTCTAAGCCCAAAACCGCTGAAATCTTACACCTATAGGTTTAAAATCTATTATTACTTTTAATAGTACCATTTAAAAAGCAGATTTGTATTAATCATCATTTAGAGATTTGGCTTTGATTACTCAAAATTAGCCCGAATTTACAAAACTAATTAATAATGGCACGAATTAAATATTATTATGATACAGAAACCTGCAAGTATGAGCGCGTAAAAGCCTCAAGAACAGATATTGCAATCAACATGCTTGGATTTTTGTTTGTATCATTAATAATATCAGCAATTAGTTTAGTTATTTACAATACCTACTTCGATTCACCCAAAGAAGCCTTGTTGAAAAAAGAGAATGAAGAATTGGGCATGTATTATGAAATACTTGATAAAGAAATAGCACAAGCCAACAGGATGATGGAAGCGCTACAGGAGCGTGACGATAACGTTTACAGGGTGATTTTTGAAGCAGCACCTATCCCTTCTACCATCCGTAGTGCGGGTGTTGGTGGTTCGAACCGATACAAACAAATAACAGAAAAAGGACTTCAAAAAGAGGAATTGTTGGTAAATACATTTCAAAAAGTGGACAAGCTCAAAAAGCAGATGTATATACAGACAAAATCTTATGATGAAATTGTACAGCTTGCAAAAGATAAGTCTAAAATGCTTGCTGCAATGCCTGCCATACAGCCCGTTGCAAATAAAGAGTTGACAAGGCTTGCATCGGGTTTTGGGATGAGGATGCACCCAATATTAAAAACCCGCAGGATGCATACCGGATGTGACTTTGCGGCACCAAGAGGCACTCCCATAAATGCCACAGGCGATGGCAAAGTGATCACATTAAAGAGAAGCTTTGGCGGATATGGCAATGAAATTGAAATTGACCATGGCTATGGCTTTATTACAAAATATGCCCATTTAGATGACTTTAAGGTTAAATTAGGCCAAAAAGTGAAGCGTGGAGAGCTTATCGGCCTGGTAGGAAATACAGGAAGGTCAACAGCTCCCCATTTGCATTACGAAATTATTAAAGACAGTAAAAAAATAGATCCGGTACATTATTTCTACAAAGACATCAATGAAGAAGAATATGAAAAACTGCTAGAGCTTTCTTCTCAAGAAAATCAATCGCTGTAAGTGTTTTAATGGTGAATGGTGAATTGTGAATGTTGAATGTTGAATGTTGAATTGGGTAGAAATCTCAAACATTGTTCCTTACTTCCGCATCCGCTCCCCTTCCAGGTAGGCAAAAAAGATTTAAAACCATATGGCTGGCAAATACGCTAAAGCCAAAAACCTCTACCTAGCGCAGGTCTTCCTGTGCTTTTTTATGAAAAGCAGGACTCCGTCCGGTACTTTAGCAGCGAAAATAATATAACACATCAACACCAAAATTCCTATCTCCCATGCATAAGCTCCCGCACTTGAATATTTATAATCTTCTGCTGTATAGCATATCCCTGCTCTTACCGGGTTTTGATGAATGTAAATAATTCGTTCATTCACCATGCTATTTGTAATTAAAGCTACAGGATGATTCTCATGACGCCATACTTTATAATTTTTATTGGAAGAACTCTTTTTCCCTGGCTTTACATGATCCATAATATCCGATTGCGC
>JALZND010000190.1 GCA_030857845.1 Bacteroidota bacterium
CCTGTTCCAATACATATAACAGATGTACCGGGTTGGCGGCAATCTCTTCACTGTCGAAGTTGAACACTTTTGAGAGGATTTTAAAAGCAAACCTTGTGGATATCCCTTGCATCCCTTCGTTGATCCCTGCATCATCCCTGTATTCCTGGATTGATTTTGCATTTGGGTCCGTTTCTTTTAAGGTTTCCCCATTATAAACCCGCATTTTTGAATATATACTTGAATTTTCCGGTTCTTTCAGCCTTGACATTACCGAGAACTCGGCCAGCATTTCAAGGGTTTTGGGGGCACAAGGGGCATTTTTTAAAGAGCTTTCTTTAATAAGTTTTTCATATATCTTGATTTCTTCGCTTACCCTTAGGCAATATGGTACCTGCACTTTATATATCCTGTCCAAAAAGGCCTCGTTTTTTTTGTCGTTGAGGAACTTTGCCCATTCAGATTCATTGGAATGGGCAAGTATGATCCCATCAAATGGTATTGCGCCAATAGGTTCAGTTCCTTTGTAATTTTTTTCCTGAGTAGCAGTCAACAAAGGATTCAAGACTTTTATTGGGGCTTTAAACATCTCTACAAATTCCAGCAGACCTTGGTTTGCCAGGCACAGGCCGCCAGTATAGGAGTAGGCATCCGGGTCGCTTTGTTGGTATTCAGCAAGTTTCCTGATGTCTACCTTACCTACAAGGGTAGATATATCCTGGTTATTTTCATCTCCCGGCTCTGTTTTTGAAATGGCTATTTGATCTTGTATGGATGGAAAAAGTTTTATTACCTTAAACCTGTTTACATCGCCATCATATTCTCTTAACCTTTTAGATGCCCATGGGCTCATACATATCGGGATGTACCGGGCGAGAATTTTGTATTCATCTTCAAGTTCTTCTGTATAATCAGCAAAGAGGCCCAGCGGGCTTTCAAAAACAGGGCTTATTTGATCGTCGGCTTTTAATACATAAATAGGGTTTTGTTGCATAAGGTGTTTTATTTTTTCCGCCAGTGAGCTTTTTCCTCCTCCTACAGGCCCCATTAAGTATAGTATTTGTTTTTTTTCTTCCAATCCCTGGGCAGAATGCCTGAAATAGGAAACAATTTGTTCGATAGTACTTTCCATACCATAAAACTCCCGAAAGGCCGGATAAATTTTTATTTTTTTGTTGGAGAAAATCCTGCTTAGGACAGGGTCTTCCCGGGTATCTAGATATTCAGGGTCGCCAATTGCATTTAATATCCTTTCAGCGGGTTTTGAATAAATTTTAGGGTTAATCTTACATTCTTCCAGATATTCCGAAACAGACATCTCGTTGGTTGAGGCACTGTAATTGGTTTTAATTTTATCTAAGATGCTCATACGCTATATTTTTAGTCTTATGTTTGAACTATATGTCTAATTTATTGGCTGCTTATAAAGGCAACGTGAAGGTTATTGATTTATGTTATTCTGTTCTTCCTGATATAATGGAAGATCCTTTTGGATTATTTTTGTTATCGAAAATATTGTCAAAATCAATTTCTTATTCATAGAAGAAAATTTTGTGCCATATTTTTTTCAACTTCTGTAAAACATAAATTTCAAGAAGTGTGCATCATCGCATGGGAATGTAACTAGTAGAATATATGACCATTATTGAACTTTTACTAATTGCTCTTATAATATACGGATTAATATCATAATTGCAGAATCTATTGCTGTTTTTTTTTAGGAAAAAATAGGAAAAATAGTACTTTAAAAATTCTAACAGCTGTTTTGTGGTAGTTTTTAAAGAAAGATTGAAAGCTAAAAAATTAAAGAATATAGAAAGTGCAGGTTCCTGGCAAATTTAAAACTTGGAAAGGTTGATAATTAAATAAAGGTATCTTTATTGCCAGCATTTTATAATTTTTTGCCTAACGTTCTCCTTATATGGTTCATTTAAACTTAACCAAATTTTGCTTTAGGCTGAATCTTGGCAAGATAATTATATTTATTTTAAACATGGCACGAATACCTTCTTAGAATTTGAGAAAATTATAATTAAAGTATATCGCTCGTAAATCCAAAATCTTAAAATAAGTTGGATGTTAAAAAAAGAATTTAATCTATATGTTTAAATTATAGGTCTAAGAGCATTTCTATTTTTCAAAAGTTATATGGCTTAAGTTAATAATCTTATCATTTGGTTTTTCCTTTTTTAAAACCATGAAATATAAATCATTCCTTCCTTCAACAGCAGTTTTAAGAACCCCGGTTACAGTCTCTCTCTTGTCCCACGATCCTGTAGCTGAATAAGCAACACTGCTAATCACGGGGCCTTCCTGGGAATTTATGCGAACTTCAATAACACCATCCTTGTTCAAGGATGCATATTCATATGTAAACTTCTTTATTCCGGATAGGTCTATATCTTTAAGTAGTACAAATGATTTATGATCACCTTCGCCCAGGGAATTCCTCCACCTGGGGAAACCTTTATATACATCAGCAAAAGCTGTAGATACCCTGGCATTGCGTAGGTTAACCAGTTCATGCCCTGTTAAAGGAGCAATGTTGTTATTGCCTTTGTCAGTATATGACGCTATTATGGTGTATTGACCATTTAGGTGTTCTTTTTGGTGTTGCTTAAAATGTAACGATCCCATAGTGGCAAAATCTTATACTTTTTTTCAGGATGGGCAAGTGAAAGAATATATTCAACCATCTTCCTGGAGTCTTCTAGGCTTACCTGCGGGTGCGCACTCATGATATAAGTTGTGCCCCAATTTCCTCCACCTCCATCAATTATTTTCTTTGCAAGCAAATCTATTGCTCCATCCTGATTTTTATATTTATTGGAAACAGCCAGATAAGAAGGCCCTACAGAAACACCTTCTATTGTATGGCATGCTTTGCAGTCGCTGTTGCTGATCAGTGATTTTCCGGGCAGCTCCGTTTTTTGTGGCGCATCAAAGCCAGAACTTTTAATTGATGCTGCTGTTGGTTCTGGAATATAATCAAACAATAAATTTACCTTTTGATGGTCGATTTCACCATCTTCTTTATTGTGCGCTCCCATCAGGTTTCCATACCATGCCCATTCATATTCTGTATCAGCGGCAGCATGTATGCCAACATATCCACCACCTGCCTGGATATATGTTTCGAAGGCTGCCTGCTGTTGGGCATTTAAAATGTTTCCGGTTGTTGAATTAAAAATTACAGCATTAAATTTTTTTAGGTAATCATCGGTAAAAAGCTTTGAATTGGTAGTGGTGTCCACTTTAAAATTGTTTTCTTTACCAAATTTTAGGATTGCAGAAATACCAAAAGGAATAGAGCTGTGTTTCCAACCTTTGGTTTTGGAAAAAACCAATACGCTGGAATCGGGATGATCGATGGTTTTATTCGGTGTTGAGCAGGAAGCAACAAAAACGACAATGGAGAAAATAAGGATAATCCTAAATAATCTAAGTTTATTAGTAATTCATAAACCTGAATAGCCTATAACTGATGAAGGTAAAATTTTACAATATAAGTTATTATTGCGCTGTCAACAAAATGTTTTTTACGGAATAGTTTTTTCCATAAAATTTAAAATAATCCAAATTACCAATCAATAAATCAATCTCCCAAAATTGCTTTATATAAAAAATCATTTTGAAATTGATGTTATTATTAAAATATTACTTTAAAAAATAGTTATATTAATATTTTAAAGTTTACCTAAATTGTCGTCTATATACCAAAAAAACGATATATGTATATTTTTTAAAATTTAAATGAATGTTTAATGCCTTAAATTCTCAAAAAAATATAGCACAAATTACATGTGAAATATTAAAAATTATTTGCAGTCATTACAGCAATATTTTTCGAAATATTTGTACCAAGGATTTTTAAAATTTTGGATATTAAAAAACCCTGTTTTGGAGAATTAATTAGCCTAATGGCCCTTATTTATACCCGATTCTTTTGTTGATTAATTACTCAAATTCTTACAATCAACATCAACTTTGCCCTTTATTCCCAAACACCTTAATTAAAATGTAATGAAATTAAAAATTACCATTTTCTCCATCATGTTATCTTTAGCTCATTTTTCAAATGGGCAAAATATGTTGGGGGTTTCCAGTAGTAATTATGCTGGAACAAACGGTGTAATATCCAACCCATCGTATGCTGCAGACACCAGACATGCATTTTATTTAAACCTGGTTTCAGGCAATGCATATTTTGCCAACAACTATTATATATGGAATAGCCCTGAATCCCCCATTAAATTTTTCCTAAGTGAAGACAGTGAATTCAAGGAAGATTACCTCTTAGCTAGTAATAGCGATAAGCTATCACTATTTAATATAGGTGCCGATATCCGAGGCCCATCTGTATTATTGAAGCTGAGCCCAAAAAGTGGCTTAAGCATCAATACAAGGGGGAGGATTTCTTTACAAGGGGATAATATTTCATCAGGTTTTATCGGGTTTTTCAAGGAAGGAATAGAACAAGAAGAATATATTGGAAAACAATATAAAGACAATACTTTTTCTTTAAATGCAAATGTGGTCAATGAGCTTGGCGTAACCTATGCACGGACTTTATTGGAAAAAGAAAATCATTTTCTTAAAGCAGGTTTTACAGTAAAAAGGTTGGTAGGCGCTTATTCTGCCCATGTTATTAGTAAAGCTATGGATTTTACTGTCAGAAGGGACGATGCTACCTTAGATTATAGCTTGGAGATTCAAAAGATTACAGCTAATTATGGCTTTAGTACCGATCAAATTCAGGATGTTGACATTGAAGAACTCATGAACCCTTTTAATTCCAAATCTACAGGTAAAGGTTGGGGTTTTGATTTTGGTTTGACTTATGAGCACAGGGCCAATGTTGACCAATACAAATATAAAATGGATGGAGTAGAACGACTTGACAATAGGAAAAACAAATATGATTATAAAATAGGTTTCGCCCTTTTGGATATAGGAGGAATTTCTTACAACAACCCCGCTACCAGAAGCTATAATATAAACAAAACCGATAAGGTTGTTACTGCGGAAGAAATATTAAATATGGAAGATTATGAGGAATTTCTTAACGAAGTACTTGATGTATCCCCAACTTCAGGTGTAAAGAGTTTAAGAAGTGGCCTACCAACTGCATTAAAAGTTGATTTTGATTATAGGCTGGCTAAAAAGCTCTATACCAATCTTTCAGTTTATCAAAACTTGAGAGGCAAAACATCTATCGGCATGCGCCAGAATTCTTTGGTAGCCCTTACCCCCAGACTTGAAACGAAATGGTTTGAACTTGCTGTGCCTGTATCCATGATGAACAACTATCAAAGCATGGCACTTGGTGCATCTGTGAAATTGGGGATATTGTATGTAGGATCTGACAATCTAAATAGTGTTATAGGAGTAGGTAAAGCTCATGGAGCTGATATTTATTTTGGTGCATCCATTCCATTTTTTAAAGGTAAAAAACGGGATAACGATAAAGATGGCATCTCAAATAGTAAAGATCAATGCAAAAATATAGCAGGTGTTTGGCAATTTAAAGGGTGCCCTGATTCAGATGGTGATGGGATTGAAGACAAGCTGGACAAGTGCCCAACCTTGGCAGGAACAGCAGCATTTTCAGGATGCCCTGATACAGATGGCGATGGTATACCAGACAGTGAGGATGCTTGTCCTGAAGTAGCAGGATTGGCTGCTTTAAAAGGATGCCCTGATGCCGATGGTGATTTAGTGCCCGATCATTTGGATGAATGCCCTGAAGTAGCTGGTTTGTTTGAGTACAATGGCTGCCCGGATACTGACGGCGACGGTATAATCGACAGCAAAGATGAGTGTCCTTTATTTGCTGGTTTGCCGGAAAACAAGGGATGTCCTGATGCTGACGGTGACGGAGTGCCTGACCATTTGGATGAATGCCCTGATGTAAAAGGTTTGGCAATGTACAATGGCTGTCCTGACCGGGACGACGATGGTGTACCTGACCATCTTGACAAATGTCCTGATGTACAAGGCCTGAAAAGATATGAAGGCTGCCTTGATCGTGATATGGATGGAGTACCTGATCATTTAGACAAATGCCCGGAAACCTATGGCTCAGTTGAAAACAAAGGCTGTCCTTTGGTGAAAGTAGAAGAAGTAAATGAACTGGCTGTGCTGAACGAAGAAGAGGCTACTGTTTTGAAAGAAGCATTTAATAATCTTGAATTTAATAGTGGCAAAGCGGTCATTTCAGAAAGTTCGGTTGAAAACATGAATTCACTTGCAGAGATTTTGATCAAGAAACCAGAATTCAGGTTGCTAGTTTCTGGCCATACTGATAATGTGGGCAAAAAAGATTCAAATCTTCAATTAAGTAGGGCCAGGGCAAATGCGGTCAAAACCTTCTTGATCAAAGCTGGGGTTTCAGAATTCCAAATTATAACAGAAGGTTTTGGTTCTGAAAGACCGATTTCTTCAAATGCTACAGATGCTGGAAGGAAGCAAAATAGAAGGGTAGAGCTAAAAATTATTAAGTAATGGAGTAAAAAGGCTTTCTCAAAAACCTCTAAAAAAGGAAAGGCTGTCAGAATAAATCTGGCAGCCTTTTTTTAATGTGCTTTCTTAAAATTGCTAATATTAAATATCGCTAAACAACACCAATATTAGGTTGTGTTTAAAACATACACTACAGACCCATCAAGGCGAAATCTACGATGCTATGCCGCACCACCCTGATCTTTGCCTCTCGCTAAGACCTAAAATGCAAGAGCGTCCCACTCCACTTGTTTTGTATCATTATGCAAAGCTGCTGCCCTGGATCCCATTATGGCTGATCCTTACAAAACCTTTGGGCACGTTGTGCAAGCAAAACCTTCTGAAGAACTCCATTTCCTCCAGTGTCATTTTGATTCCAGGCCTTTTTTCCGGTAGTCCTTGTAAGAGAAAGCCACCCTTCCCTTTTCATCAATATCTTTAATCCTGTTATTGGAGATTGCGACTTTGTGGGTATACCTTCCCAGGTATTCTATCACAGAGGCCGCATTTCCAAATGCCTGTTTGGCATATACC
>JALZND010000191.1 GCA_030857845.1 Bacteroidota bacterium
AGGCACTTATGGGAATGAAATGAATATCAGGAACATCCAATTTTGAACTAAAGGATTGAAATTCTTCTTTAATTTTATTGTATCGTGCTTCACTATAGTCAACCAGGTCCATTTTATTGATGCACAATACCAAATGTTTTATCTGGAGCAATGAAGCAATAAAAGCATGGCGGCAGGTCTGCTCCACAACACCATGTCGTGCATCTACAAGAACTATTGCCAGATTTGCCGTTGAGGCCCCCGTTACCATATTCCTGGTATATTGGATATGACCAGGTGTATCGGCAATAATAAATTTCCTTTTTGGCGTGGCAAAGTACCTGTAGGCAACATCGATGGTGATTCCTTGTTCCCTTTCAGCCCTTAATCCATCGGTAAGCAGGGCCAGATTAACATATGTATCGCCCATTTGCTGGCTTGTACGTTCAATGGCATCCATTTGATCTTCAAAAATTGCTTTACTATCGTATAAAAGCCTGCCAATCAATGTGCTTTTTCCATCATCTACACTTCCTGCAGTTGTAAAGCGAAGAAGGTCCATGTTGAGGTACTGCTCAGAGGAATGATTTGATTCCATTATAAAATTTTAAGAGAATATTGTAAAATTATGATTGTCAATATGTTACTAACTTGCAGAAAAAAAATGTACAATTTTCCCTCCGGAGCTACAGGTTAAATACTTAAAAATAACCTTGTTTTTTTCTGTCTTCCATTGCAGCTTCCGATCTTTTATCATCGGCCCTGGCACCT
Organism: Bacteroidota bacterium; assembly: GCA_030857845.1. Classification (GTDB taxonomy): domain Bacteria; phylum Bacteroidota; class Bacteroidia; order Cytophagales; family Cyclobacteriaceae; genus JALZND01. The sequence goes on from JALZND010000191.1 coordinate 751, forward strand.
CTTTCTGTAACCCTGGCTGCTGCCACTTCCTGGATAATTTCATCTATGGTGGCCGCGGAAGATGCCACAGCACCTGTACAGGTCATATCGCCTACGGTACGAAACCTAACCTGCATTTTTTCATATTTTTCTGATCCCATCAAGGTAATAAAATCAGATTTTGCCAAAAGTATGTTATCCCTGTTTACTACCTCCCTTTGGTGGGTAAAATAAATGTTTGGGATATCAAGTTCTTCCTGGGCTATATATTGCCATACATCCATTTCTGTCCAGTTGCTTAAAGGAAATACCCTGAAGTGTTCCCCATTATGTTTTTTACCATTAAAGAGGTTCCATAATTCAGGCCTTTGGTTTTTAGGGTCCCATTGTCCAAACTCGTCCCTATGGGACATAAAGCGTTCTTTTGCCCTTGCCTTTTCTTCGTCGCGGCGAGCACCTCCGAAAGCGGCATCGAACTTAAATTCTTCTATGCCCTCAAGAAGGGTAACAGTCTGTAAGCCATTCCTGCTTGGGTTAGGACCTTTCTCCTCACGTGCATTTCCAGCATTTATAGAGTCCTGAACATACCTTACTATTAGTTTTGCTCCTGTTTCTTCTACCAATTTATCCCTAAATTCAATTGTTTCAGGAAAATTATGTGCTGTATCGATATGCATTAATGGAAAAGGAAGTTTTGCTGGCCAAAAAGCCTTTTGAGCCAAGCGTACCATAACTATTGAATCTTTTCCTCCCGAAAAAAGTAGGACAGGTTTTTCAAATTGCGAAGCTACTTCCCTGAATATAAAAATAGCTTCTGACTCCAACTGCTTTAAATGGCTCAGATTGTAAGAATTCATCGTTTTTTTTAATTGTTATCTTCAAATTTAATTTTTGCCAGCACCCTTTTTACAAGTGTATCATGGCAGCCTTCTATACTATTGATATCTGTATTAAGCTCCAAATCAGGATTTTCAGGGGCATCAAAGGGGGCATCAATTCCTGTAAAATTTTTTATTTCCCCTTTCCGAGCCTTTGCATACAATCCTTTGACGTCCCGATTTTCACAAACTTCCAAAGGGCAATTTATGAAAACCTCAAAATAGTCTGCCTCCCCGATAATACTTTTTGCCAGTTCCCTGGTTTTTGCGGTAGGGGTAATAAATGAACAAATAGTAATTGCACCAGCGTTTAAAAATAATTTGGCCGTTTCTGCGGTCCTTCTGATATTTTCAATCCTATCTTCTGCTGAAAACCCGAGATTATTGTTGATCCCTGTCCTTAAATTGTCCCCGTCTAAAATTTGAGTATAATAGCCCATGGTGTGCAAGGAGTTTTCCAAATATCTTGCAAGGGTACTTTTGCCTGATCCTGACAACCCGATCATCCAGACCACTACAGCTTTTTGCTTGAGCAAACTTTCTTTGGCTTTGCGGTTCAGCGTAAGGTCAAATATGGGATATATGTTGTTCAAATTGTTTTAATTTTTTATTTGAAGCACAAAAATAGTATTTCTATATTAATTTTTAAATAATTGACAGGTATATATATATTTACACTCAGAAAAAATGCAATATGATCGAAAATTTAGCAATTGACGACTTGACCCAAATCGCGAAAACCGCAGGAGTAAGAATTCTCGAGATATATTATGATGAAAATCGTGCACAAGTTTCTGATGTAAAAGACGACCATTCCCCCCTGACCCTTGCTGATAAAGCTGCCCATGATTATATAGCCCCTGCCTTACGAAAATTGTACCCCGAACTCCCCCAAATTTCAGAAGAAGGAAAAGGCATCAACTACCCAGTGCGAAGCAAATGGGACTATTATTGGCTTATTGACCCTTTGGACGGTACCAAAGAGTTCCTTAAAAGGAATGGACAATTTACAGTGAACATTGCCTTAATGCATAAAGAAAAGCCAGTTTTGGGAATTATATATGCGCCTGTACATGATTTGCTCTATTATGGGGGAGCTTCTTTGGGATCTTTTAAAAGTATTGAAAACAAGCCCATGCAGCCAATTTATGTCAACTATAAAAAAGATAATTTGGTTGTAGTGAAGAGCAAATCCCATAGCTCAAAAGAAGAGGATGAAACCCTGGAAAAATATCCAGTTGCAGATAGCATTGAGGTGGGAAGCTCCTTGAAGTTTTGTATGGTAGCTGAAGGAAAAGCAGACCTTTATTATCGGGCTGGGCCCACTATGGAATGGGATACGGCTGCAGGGCAAGCCATAGTTGAAGGGGCAGGAGGAAATGTTTATAAAAACAGCGGAACGGAACCCTTTGAATACAACAAGGCTTCTTTGTTGAATGGCAGCTTTTTGTGTGTGGGCTGGTGAGTTTGGGTATGAGTGTGGGTGTGAAAAAGGGATTCTTATAATTTGCGTTAAATAAGTTTTAATTGCCTTTTGCTATGGAAGTATTTGAGTAAGGAAGTAGAAAAAGATGGCAAATAAAATTTTTGGTTTAATATGCATTCTGATCGCCTTTAATAATGGAGTAAATAGTTAAAATTATAATTTTAAGATCAAAGTTTAAAGACCAATTTTGTACATAAAACCGATCCAGGCGAACTCTGCTTTTCATTAGCTCTACATTTTTGGTTTCTCCACGAAAACCTTTGGCTTGAGCAAGACCAGTAATTCCAGGTTTAACAAAATGTCTTGCCATAAACTTTTCAACAAGTTTTGAATATTCTTCGGTATGTTTTAGCATATGAGGTCTTGGACCAACTACTGACATATTTCCCAGTAAAACATTAAAAAATTGAGGCAATTCGTCTAGACTGGTTTGTCTTAAGAAAGCACCAATGGGAGTAATTCTATCATCTGATTTATGAGCTTGTACATTATCGCTGTCTCCATTTATATACATAGATCTAAATTTCCAGCAATAGAATGCTTTATTATCTTTACCGGTTCTTTTTTGCTTGAAGAAAATGGGTCCTTTTGAATCCAATTTAATTATTAAGGCTATTAAAGGCATTAACCAGGACAAAAAAAACAAGATAACAAATGATGAAAATAAAATATCAAATGATCTTTTAACAACCCTATTTTTTGCTTCATCCAATGGAATATTTGATACATGAAGAACAGGAATATGATCATAACGCTCAAAATTCAGAGATTTCATTGAAAACCCTCTAAAATCAGCAATGAGTTTAACTTTAATTAAGTTCTCTTCACCAAAATCAATAAATTCTTTTACCTGAGTATATCTAACATAAGGCAGGCAGCAATACATTTCATCAATTTCATTTTGAAGGGCGTATTCTTTTAAACTTTTAAAGTTCCCTAAAATATTAGGACCAGTATGTTTATTATCAAAAAACCCCAATAACCTATAACCATGTTCAGGATGTACTCTAAAATATTTTCTTAACTCTTCCGAAAGTTCTCCATAGCCAACAATGACAACTTTTCTATAATTGAATCCTTTTTTCCTATAAATCCTTAATAAAGAGGTAAAAAATACTTTCCAACCTAAAAGTAAAACAATATAAATACCATAAGTAATCAGAACATGCTCCCTTGAATAGGAATAGTTCTCTAGTGCTACAAAGTAAACTGCTGCTAAAAGTAAATGAAGTATTACAAGAGTTAAATGCCTTCTTAGAATTTCGGAAATTCTGGAAGTACGTGCAATACTGTATGGCTTCAGTAATAATATTAAAACGATCCATGCAACATTGAAGAATATCAACAGGTTGATATAATCCTGAAGGAATAATTCAGTGAAGCTGGAAAATTTAAGCCAAAAAGAAATAAGAAAGGAAATATTTAAAAATAAAATATCGCCTGCTAAATGAAAAATACTTAAATATTTTGAATATCTCTTTGACAATGCTGTTGATTTTAAGAATCTAAAAAATTTATTCTTGAATTTCAAAATTCATAGAATAAAATGAAAAAATCTAGATAAATTTTAAATTTTTAAGTACATAGATTATCTTAATTTTTTTTAAAAATTAACGTTCAAAAATAATGGATGTTATATTTGTAATAGAAAAAATCATTCCAAAAATATTAATTAAGTACAAGTAATCAGAATAGTTTTATATAATAATAGTTTTTAGCTATTGATGTGGTTTAAATTTAAAATTTTAAAAAATATAAATATGTTAATAATACTCATAAATAATACACCTAATAGGAAAGTCTTAATAACGCCCACCTAAGGTAATATTTGTAAAACAATGAAGATATATGTAATAGAGAGATTAATTATTTAATAATTTTTTATAGCCGATGGGTTTTACAGGAAGTACATTAAGGTAAGTTTTTCATTAAATTTGTTACATAACTTCTGAACAACTCAGAGAATACCTTTTTATCAAATTTTTCTGCATTTCTTCTTATAATTATTGGATCAAAGTTATTCTCTCTTTTTTCAAATCCTACAACAGCATTGATTAAACTATTGGTATTTTGTTCATTGAAGAATACCCCTGTTTCATTTTCTATAACTGATTCCAAAACCCCACCTTTTCTATAAGCTATGACTGGTGTACCACATGCTTGTGCTTCAACTGGGACAATCCCAAAATCCTCATCGGCAGCAAAGATAAAAGCTTTTGCCCTTTGTAAATAAGACTTCATTTCATTGAAAGGAAGTTGCCCCAAAACCTTTACATTTTTATTGGCTTTATTTCGGATCTCTTTTAACAATGGACCTGACCCTATTACATACAAAATTTTTTCTGGCATTTTATTAAAAGCATCTACAATTAAAGAGGTATTTTTATAAGGAACCAATCTTGATATTGTAACATAAAAATCTTCTTTTTGTAAGAATACTTCAAAATCATTCACATTTACTGGTGGATATACTACAATTGATTCTCTTCTATAAACTTTATTTATTCTTTTAGAAATGTATTGCGAATTAGCAATAAAATAATCTACCCTGTTGGATGAAACAAAGTCCCAACTCCTTATATAATGCAAAGTCAATCTGGCTATCCATGATTTTAAACCTTTTTTTAAATTTGCTCCATCTAAATAATGAAAGTATAAGTCCCATGCATATCGAATTGGGCTATGGCAATAACAAATGTGCAATTGATTTGAATGAGTTAAAACCCCCTTTGCTACAGCATATGATGAACATATAACCACATCATAGGATGACACATCCAATTGCTCTATGGCAAGCGGAAAAAGTGGAAGGTAAAACCTGTATTTACTTTTAGAAAATGGAAGGTTTTGAATAAAAGAAGTATTTGCCCTTTTTCCATTTAAAATATTTGCCCGATCTTCGTCATTAAGAAAATCAATAAGACTGAATATATCAGCATTAGGCCAAATATTTATTATTTCTTTTAAAACCTTCTCAGCTCCGGCATCAACAACAAGCCAATCATGGATAATAGCAATTTTCATTTAGAGTTATTTTCTAGGATAAGGATAGGGCCGTATTGACGTTGTAAAAAAAAATTGCTCAATTGGAAAGAAGGGGCATCTGTTTCTGCAAATATGTTTTTAATCTTGATAATATTATTTTCATGTATGGCTTGAATTATGGGGAGTTCCATCCCTTCCACATCTAATTTTAAAACATCAATGGAACCACACTCTTTAATCATTTCACTTATTGTATCATTGATTTCTTTACATTGGACACTTATCTTATTTTTCATCCCCTTAAGATCAATTCCACCGTATCTTCCTGTTTCTTCATAGTAAAACTCAACATTCCTATTTTCAGTACCCACAGCACAGTCGTGCAATTTATACCTATCTTCATAGCCATACAAGTTTTTTTCCAATCGCTCGATGTTTTGTGGCAATGGCTCAAATAGATTAACATAGCTATAGTGGTTTCTTGTCAAGAAATACAAAGCACTGATTCCAATATTGGATCCTATATCACAAACGAATGCAACATCATTAGAGACATAATAATCGCCTCTACAAAATATTTCATTTACTGTTAATAAATCATCGTAAGAGTATAAGGTTATTTCCTTCAGGCCAGTTGGTGTACGTACCTGTATTACATATGGATAGCTTCCATTTCCAAAAAAATATCTTATACAGCAATGTAAAAAGTCAGGATAAACCCTTATCATTTTAAATAATGCTTTATAATGTCTGGCTTCAAACACAGATGAAAATAATGTACTAAAATTTCTATTTCCTATTTTGAATTTCATATATTTACAGCAATTCAGCTTAAAAATAAAGTAGTTGAAAAATAAAGCTTTAGAAAGCTTGTGAAAAATATTCTTCGTGCTAAATTTGAGTGTTGGGTACACCCTTATGA
>JALZND010000624.1 GCA_030857845.1 Bacteroidota bacterium
GAAATAAACACGGCCATTTACAGGGGTACTATTGATGCCAAAGTTGTTCTTCCTGTTTTTTTTGTACCAGCTCTTCAAGGTCTGAGAATGCAACAAAGGCTTGATCTCCTGGAAGAAAATCCTGCCACTTTTTTTACTATAGAAGATGTAAAGCTATTGGAAGATATAAAATTATACATTCCCGGCACCAGGGAAGCCAATTTATTGGCTTTAGTAAAACCGGTGATGACACGGGTGCGAAATGGCACCCCATTGGCATCATAATAATGCTGAAGAAACTCCGCTTTTAATTTTGCTATATCGACGTTAGAAGGGCATTCTGCTTTACATCCTTTACAGGATATGCAAAGATCCATTACAACTCCGATTTCTTTATTATCAAATTTATTTTCTTTCGGAGAACGAGTGAGCATTTCCCGTAAAATATTTGCCCTTGCACGCGTTGTATCCCTTTCATTACGTGTGGCCATATAACTCGGACACATAGTGCCTCCACTGATATGGGTTTTCCGGCAATCTCCTGATCCATTGCATAATTCTGCTGCACGAAGAACGCCTTGTGTAGCGCTAAAATCATATATGGTTTCAAATTGAGGTGTATCCTGCCCAGGTTCATATCGCAGGTGGGTGTTCATTGAGGGTGTATCAACGATTTTTCCCGGATTAAATATATTATGTGGATCCCAGCTTTTCTTAACGGTTTCCAGCAGCCGGTAATTTTTTTCACCTACCATAAATTTAATAAATTCTCCACGTAATCTTCCGTCACCATGTTCTCCGCTTAGTGAGCCTTTATATTTTTTTACTAAGACAGCAATTTCTTCAGCAATTGTCCTGAATAATCTATTACCTTCCTCTGTTTTTAAATTTATGATGGGTCTAAGATGTAATTCTCCAGTACCTGCATGGGCATAATGCACAGAATACAGGCCATATTTTTTAAGGATTTCATTAAATTCTCTTATATAAGCTGGAAGCTCCTGCACATCCACAGCTGTATCTTCTATTACAGGTACCGGTTTTGCATCGCCCGGAATATTTGACAATAAACCTAATCCGGCCTTTCTTAAAGTCCAGATTTTTCGAGTATCCTCTCCAAATAACACTGGAAAATGATAACCAAGACCACTTGCCAGCATTTCGTTCTGCATTTCACCAGCCATTGAAATTATTTCCTCTCTATTAGCTCCTGAAAGCTCCACCACCAGGATGGCATCCGGATCTCCCTGTACAAAGAATCTATTTTGGCTTTGTTCTATATTGGTTTTAGTGCATTCCAGTATATAATGATCGATTAGTTCTGAAGCCAGGGGCTTATATTTTAATGCAATTAAGTTTGCCCGCAAGGCCTCATCTATTGAATTAAAATGAATACAAACCAAAGCAGTATCTTTTGGAGGAAGCGGCACTAAATTAAGTTTAAGTTCGGTCAGGAAAACCAAAGTCCCTTCAGAGCCTGCTATTAATTTGCAAAAATTAAAATCTACCCCCTCAGGATTAAAAGGAGCTGTATCCATAAGCATGTCTATTGCATATCCCGTATTTCTCCGGGTAACAGCCTTTTTGGGAAATTCCTTTATTATTTCATCCCTATTTCCCTGATCAGAAAGTATGGTTTTAATGGATTGATAGATTTGCTGCTCCAGAGAACCAACATTTTCCCCTTTAATTTTACCTTCAAATTCTTCGGGGGTTAATGCAGAAAAAGTAGTCTCACTTCCATCACTTAGTATTGCTTTTGCAGAAATAAGATGTTCTCTGGTACTTCCATAAACTATAGAATTGGAGCCACAGGAATTATTGCCTACCATTCCTCCTATCATCGCCCGGTTTGCGGTAGAGGTTTCGGGGCCAAAGTATAATTCAAAATTCTTAAGGTGGCTATTCAGGTCATCCCTGATAACTCCAGGCTGCAGTCTTACCCATCGTTCTTCCTTGTTTACCTCAAGGATATTGGTGAAATATCTGGAAATATCTACAACTATTCCCTTTCCCACCACCTGACCTGCCAATGATGTACCAGCAGCACGGGGTATTACAGAAAGCTTTTCAGAGGAAGCAAATTGTATAAGTTTTTTTATATCTTCTACAGTTTTGGGCATAGAAACTGCTAAAGGCATTTCT
>JALZND010000192.1 GCA_030857845.1 Bacteroidota bacterium
GGTCTGGTTCGTACTGATAGTCATTTCTGCTTGTAAGGAAGAAAAGATAATAACAGAAAAAATATTTGAGTCTGGCTTTTTTACAAACTTAAATTTTAAGTAGTTCAACTTCTTTTTAATTTAATGATTCTGAAGTTTCAGGCTTTCCCTAAATTATCTTCCTGAAAATTTAAATACAATTTTTTATAAGATCAACTTCTTGTTATTGTTTGGCAAATTGATTTTTAATCCACTTTAATTTAACATTCGGATTTTCCCTCCAACAAAATATATTTGCCCCATTTAGTTTTTGTTTGATGTTACGGTACTTTAATTTGTGGATGAAATACTCAAATTACAAAATATGACTCCCAGGATAGAAATCACATATTGTACTCAATGTAAATGGCTGCTGCGTGCTGCATGGATGGCGCAAGAGCTTCTCACCACCTTTGAAGGTGAATTAGGGGAAGTGGCTTTGGTGCCAGGGACCGGTGGTGTTTTTGACATAAAATTAGATGACCAGCTAATATACTCCCGGAAAAAGGAGGGAAGGTTTCCAGAATCAAAAGAATTAAAGCAATTGATCAGGGACCTGATTGCACCAGATAGATCTTTGGGGCATAGTGATAGATAATGGTAGAACACCCGGTTTCATAAAACACTTTTTTGATATTTTTTAGGGAGCAATATCATTACTGGTCTCATAGTCAAACCTTATTTTTAAGTATCTTAATTAAATATTTTTATTGATAAAGAATCCCTATCAAGCACCGCAATAATATTAAGATTCTTTCATTTGCTTTAAATATAATCAAGTCTGGTAGTATTGAGGCATTTTACAAATTTATTACAAACATGTAAGACTGCTGTATACTTATGGAATATAAATCACCCCTACCAACCAGGATGACTTAAATAAAGCCAAAAGCATATTGGGTGGACCAGATAACCTTCTTTCAAGGTTATGGTAGGATAAATAAAAATTAATAATTATTGATTGTTAATTTTTGTGGTTGATTGAGGGCTTCATTTATGAAGCCCTTTTTTATGGTACCAATCAATTATAGTTAATTATATTTTACATGATAAAATTGTTCAATAAAATTTGATCAGAGATTTTAAAGTTTCAAATCCTTATTTCTATGTATTCCATAATAAGAATTGTCTTCTTTGTTCTAAAAACAGAAATGTATAATTCTATACCTTTTAAAGCAGGAAAATCATAATCAAGAATAGATTTTCTATAACTATTTAAAAGAAAATCCCGTAAAACAGCTTAGTTAGGGATAATATTTTTACTCCTCACTTATAACTTTTTAAACTAAAACAATTAAATTATGAAAAAGTCAGTATTATTCGTTTTTATAGGATTGCTGTTTTCCATTACATCTGTACAAGCTCAAAAGCAGGGATTTGGATTAAGGGCAGGAATTAATACAACCAGTGTAGATAATAAAATTGCCATAAGTCCTCATTTTGGTGCATATTATAGTATTGTGATCACAGAAAGCTTCGGATTACAGCCAGAGTTGTTATATTCTGTTCAACCAACACATTTCAATGTAAATAATGTTAAGGCAACGAGAAACCTTTCTTACTTTAATTTACCAATTATGGCTAAAATTTATGTAGCCAATGGTTTTAATTTACAGTTTGGCCCTTATGTAGGGATGCTTGCTTCTTTAAGGAGCGATGATGATGCCGATGTTTCACTAAAGGCCAATTTCAAGGAATTTGATTATGGGGTTGGATTGGGCGCAGCTTATGAATTTCCTGCAGGATTCAATTTAGGGGCTCGCTATAATCTTGGTTTGGCGGATGTTTCTTCCAATGCAATCAATACTACAGGAGCAGTTGCAACTTTTGATACCAAGAACACCAACCAGTACATGCAATTTTTTATAGGCTATACTTTTTAATCTGTCTTACCAGATTAATTTTTGATCCAAACAATAATATTAGAAAACTTAAAAGAGGCTGTCTCAAAAGCATGAGCAGCCTCTTTTTTAATATTTAATTTTGACTTTAGAGTTTAATAAATAATTAATGACTTTAGTAGTTTAATGCTTTCATTAAGTTTTCCCTAATATAATATGACTAAATTTGACTTTAAAGACAGCTTTTATTTAAATAATCTTAATGTTAAAATTAAAATAATTGATCTCAATATAAGATCCTGAATTTAATTGTCTGCTCTATATTTTTTAAGTCTTTGATCACAACTTTATAATAAGTTTTATCAATATCAGTGATCACATAACCAATATGCTCATTTGTTTTAAGGTACTGCCCCATGATATTTATATTGTGTTTGGCAAGTACATTATTTATCTGGGCAAGGATCCCCGGTACATTTTCATGGACATGTATAAGTCGATGGGCATTTTCCAGCTTAGGCAATTGAATGTTAGGAAAATTAACACTGGTGGTAGTGCCACCTGTATTTATATATTCCATGATCCTGCTAGGTACAAAGTTGGCAATGTTCATTTGGGCTTCCATGGTGCTTCCACCAATATGGGGGGTCAGGATGGTGTTTGGCAAACCTCTTAAAGGAGATATAAACTCATCTTCATTGCTTTTTGGTTCTTCCGGGAACACATCGATTGCAGCACCTACAATTTTTCCATTCAATATGTTTTTCCTCAAGGCCTCAATATCTACTACATGGCCACGGCTTAGATTAACAAAAATCATCCCTGGCTTCATTAAATCAAATTCAGCTTCCCCAATAAAGTTTTGATTTTGCTTTCGTCCATCTACATGCATGGAAATAATATCCACAGTCCTTAGCAACTCTTCTAATGAGGAACATTTGGTAGCGTTGCCCAAAGATAGCCTTTCAACTATATCGTAATAATATACATCCATGCCAATCGATTCGGCCAAAACTGACAATTGTGTACCAATATTTCCATATCCAATGATGCCAAGTTTTTTATTCCTGATCTCAAAGCTGTTTTTAGCAGATTTGTCCCAAATCCCTTGGTGCATCAAGGGCAGTTTGTCCGGAAGGTTCCTCATCAGCATGATGATCTCCCCTATGGCAAGCTCAACAACGGACCTCGTGTTGCTGTAGGGGGCATTAAATACTGCTACACCTTTCTTCAGGCATGATACCAGGTCAATTTGATTGGTGCCAATACAAAACGCACCAATAGCAATAAGCCTGTTTGCATTATCAAGTACTTTTTTGGTAACATGTGTTTTTGACCTGATCCCTAATATTGAGACATCCTTAATTTTTTCAATGAGTTCATCTTCATCGAGGCCTGCAGGGTACACTTCAACATTATAACCTTCTTCTTTCATCAACCTTAAAGCTTCCGGATGTACATTCTCCAATAGCAATACATTGATGCGGTTTTTAGGGTAAGAAATAGCTGTATTCATCTTGTTCATATATAAAAATTCATCCAGGCTGGGAGTAATATGGTCTGCTTTTTCAGTTACATTATTTCTCTCCACATTTTCAGTAAAAGCGTAAAATTTATTTGCAAGGCCGGCAGCTTTTATTTCATAGTCCGTATAGCCATCGCCTATAACATATACATCGCCTTTGAGATTGAGTTTTTTTAATTGTTCAACCTTTCCATTGTTGGAAGACAAAACGTTGTCCTGATCGAAGCCTGTAATCTGGTCATCATCATTAAAAATAAAAGTATTTGCAAAGATGTTTGATTCCTTGATGCCATATTCAGTTACGATAGGAACAATAAAATCTTTGAAACCATTTGAAATAATGAAGATTTGATCTTTATAGGTTTGGAAAAACTCCTTGTTCCTTCTGAAGGACCCCGAAACTTTGGTTTTGAGTTCAGCTACCAAAGGCCCTAAATGGCTTTTGTTGGCTTTCAAAAGGGCAACACGCTTGTCGAGGGATTCACGAAAAGAAATTTCCCCAGCCATGCCAAGGTCGGTGATGTTTTTTATTTCCTGAACAACATTTTCACGGGCAGGGTGGCCATTCAAGGCTATTTCTGCAAGGACATCCAGGGCTTCTACCTGGGTAAAGGTGCTGTCAAAATCAATGACAAAGTACTTGTGGTTATTTTCCATTCAAGGATTAGTGATTAAGCTTTTAAGCTGATTTTGTTTTTGCCTTAGGCAATCTGGGTGCAAATTTAATTTTAATTATTAAATTAAAACAACTATCAGTCATGCTTAATTACTAATTGTTTAAAATCATTTGAAATTTTAAAATTTAAAAGGCCTTTTTCTTCATCATAAATATATTTTATGGGGTTTCCATCAACTTTACAATTAAGCGGATTAAATACCAGCCCATGTAAAATAACTTCATAATCTTTGTAAGTGGGTTCAAAATTGCCACTAATGGTTTGTTCCAACTCAAATGAATACGAATCTCCCACTACAGTAAAGTCGCTGACCCTGTATGCTCCATTTTCATACCCGTATCAATCACCAGCATCAACATATAATTGACTCTTGGTTATTACTGTTCCAAAATATACATGTAATGTAAGTACATCCACCACTTTTTCTCCCACGTATTGCATTATCGGGTTAAATGGGATCACAGAGCCTGCTTTTATAAATATTGGCATTTTATCAAGAGGTATATCAAACCACAGCTCTCCAGCATTGGTATATGTGGTATCATCGAAAAAATAATACCAGTTACCATGTGGCAGATATAGCAAACGGCCATTTAATTTTTTAGAGAGCGGGCACACCAGGATATTGTCGCCCAACATAAATTCTTCCTTTCTAAAATAGGTCTCGTAATCTCTCTGGTCAATCATATGCAGTGATTTTATCATAGGCCTGCCAGAACTGCAATATTGCCAGAAAGCAGAATACATATAGGGAAGGAGTTGGTAGCGCAGTTCAATAAATTTCCTTATGACAAGCTCATATTCCAAGCCGAAGGTCCATGGTTCTTTTTCCCCGTGGTCTCCTGAAGAATGTGTCCGGAAAAATGGGTGGAAAACAGCCATCTGGATCCATCTGGTGTAAAGTTCACCATCTGGGCTTTCAATAAAGCCACCAATGTCAGATCCGGTAAAAGAAAACCCAGAAGCACTCAGCCGCTGGCATTGCACATTTGCAATCTTGAGGTGCTCCCAGGTGGCGACATTATCGCCTGTCCATACCGCAGCATATCTTTGGGCCCCTGAATACGCAGACCTGGTAATTGTAAAAGGCCTTTTTCCTTTAAGGAATTTTTTAACACCAGCTTTTGTGGCCCGGATCATTTGCATTCCATATACATTGTGTGCTTTCCTGTGGCTGCAGGGATGCCCATCATAATCATGCCGTACATCCAGGGGAAAGGTTCCTTCTTCAAACACTGCAGGTTCGTTCATGTCATTCCATACTCCACTGACGCCTGCTTCCATGAGCCCTTTAAATAACCCTGCCCACCACTCACGTACTTTTGGATTGGTAAAATCAGGAAAATTGCAAAGGCCTGGCCAAACACTGCCCATAAAAAGAGGCCCATCGCTTCTTTTGCAGAAATAATCATTTGTTACCCCTTCAAGATATACAGAGTAATTTTTATCAATTTTTATTCCAGGGTCAATTATAACTACTGTTTTAAAACCATCCTCGGCCAGCTCTTTGATCATCCGGGCAGGATCAGGGAAATGTTTTTTGTCCCAGGTGAAACATCTGAAACCATCCATATAATCAATGTCCAGGTGAATAACATCACATGGGATTTGCCTGGACCGGAAGTTTTCAGCAAGGTCTTTAACTAGTTTTTCTGGATAATAGCTTCATTTGCTTTGTTGATAGCCCAAAGCCCATAATGGAGGCAGTTCGGGCTTACCGGTCATGTTGGTATAAGTGGTGGAAACCTCAACAAGGTCAGGGCCATAAATGAAATAATAATTCATTTCCCCTCCTTCTGCCCAAAAGCTATATGCATCTTTTCTTTCATGGCCAAAATCAAAGTATGATTTAAAAGAATTGTCAAAAAATAATCCATAAGCTATTTTGTGGTGCAGGCCCATAAAAAAGGGAATGTTTTTATAAATAGGGTCTGTTTCTTTCTGAAAGCCATAAGTATAGGCGCTCCAAAGCTGGAGGCACTTTCCCCTTAAGTTAACGTCTGTGGGTTTATCGCCCAGGCCATAAAAATTTTCTCCATTTTGCAATTTTTTAGAGTTGACAACAATATTGCCGCCCCACTTTTTTTCTTCATGCCAATGGTAGCCCTTTTCATCTTCCAGAACAGGCAATCCCTGATGGTTGAATATGCTGACCAGCTTATCGGATTTATTGATATAGCATTTAATTGCTTCTGTAATGAGGATGTATTTTTGGTCATCTTGTGTAAATTCAATCTTTGCAGGGTCTGCAGAAAAATCTTTTACAATTGCATATGAAAAGTCATCTTCAAAGATACCATCGTTCCCATATCTGAACCTTAAAATCTTATCCGATATCACCGATAATTGTAATGTAGTAATAGCGGAATAGAAATAGAAAATATTTTTGTTCCTGTCAAATTTTTCAATTGCCTGCGGATATTTTTCGCGATCAAGGGAATTTTTAAAGTTTTCCATGTAATCCCCATGCATAACATTCTCCGATATATTCATAAATTTTTATTCAAAATCTTTTTGTCAAAAAGAAGCATCCATTTTTTGCCATACCTGTTTATCACCTTTCTAATGGAATTTTCATTATAAATGTTTAATATTTTATATTATTCAAACTGCTTTAAAGAAATTATTTAACCAAAAAGTAAATTAAATATATCAATTGCTTTAATAAAAATTTATTAAAAAAAATGGATTTAATTACAAGTAATTCAAAAAAGTTCTATTAATTTTATTCAAATTTATAATTGGATATTTTATATGGAGCCGGGGGCAAAAAAACAGCTAAAAGGTGGTCAAAAAATAAATAAAATAGCCATTCCTGTTAAAGAAAAGAGCATAACATTAATAAAAAGTCTAAAAAATCCGAGCAATTCTTCTGATATTTTAAAAGAAAAATATGAGGTAATAT
>JALZND010000625.1 GCA_030857845.1 Bacteroidota bacterium
GGCAACAGCACATCCCCCGTTGCTTTTTCAGTACCGGTAATATTAATATTGAAATCTCTTTCGTCCAAATCGGCAGCAAACTTTTCTACTGTAGCGGTATCTGCCGCATCTATATAATCTACGGCATTTTTCTTTATGGCAATAATTTTCTTTGGTGATGTAATCTCCACCAATTCAAATGCCTTTCCTGTAAATATGCTCCTTTTCACCTTAAAGCCTCCAGAAGTTTCAGGAAGATCTACCACATTGGTGGCAAGGCCCGCATTTAATTTTATTGCAAGCCTGGCTGCAATGGGATTTCCAAGTGAAGATGTGGCAAGGATCAGTGTATCAGCGCCTTCTTTCTGCATGGCTTGAAACAATACAGAAGTATAAGCTTGTACAACCCCTAAATTAAGTTTTTCATTATCAGCATGCAATACCCGTTTTGCTCCACTCCCACCAATACGCTCCAATGCAGCATTGTCAATCTGCCCAATATATATTGCAGTAACAGAATCTCCATTTCTTTCTGCTAATTTACTGGCATAAAATACCGCTTCTAATGATGATTTTTTTATTGCGCCATCAGCGCTTTCAACAAATACTAATATAGCCATTCTTATAGGTTAAGTGTTAAGACGAATTATCGGGATTTTAAATTAAATAACCCGCGCTTCGTTTTTCAATAATTTTACCAGCTCCTCAACATTATTAGGATCTATCATTTTTACTGCACCTTTTGCCGGGGGCATTTGATAGGAATCCAGCTTAAGATGTACATCATCATTAACAGGCTCTACAACTTTCAAAGGCTTTGTACGGGCAGACATAATGCCACGCATATTGGGGATTTTCCATTCAGCAATAGGCTCCTGGCATCCTGCTATCAATGGCGGTGTAGCTTCTACATATTCTTTCCCCCCTTCAATCTCCCTTGCCATCCTGACCTTGTTACCTTCCACCTCAAGTTTCATTACGGGCGACACAGAAGGTATTCCCAAAATCTCTCCCACCATACCATGTACTTGGCCGCCATTATAATCAATTGATTCACGGCCCATCAAAATAAGGTCAAAATTATTCACTTTTGCTACTGCCGCAATTTGTTTTGCAACAAATAATCCATCAATAGGATGTGCATTTACCCTTATGGCTTCATCAGCACCTATCGCAAGTGCTTTCCTCAGGGTTGGCTCAGTTTCTGCAAGTCCCACATTCAGCACTATAACTTTTCCGCTGCTAGCTTCCTTAATTTCCACGGCCCTTGCCAAAGCATAATCATCGTAAGGCCCAATAATAAATTGGACCCCCGCAGTCTCCAGTTTGGTGTTGTTGTCTTTAAATGTAATTTTGGATGTAGTATCAGGAACATGTGTTATGCAGACTAAAATATTCATATTCTGGATTTAGTTTTTTCTTATAACTTCAAAATCGTCTCGAAGTTACAGATTTAGTCTATATTTAAAAATTTTCACAATTAAATGAACGAATCAAGATTAAACATTCTATTACAGTACTTAAAAGAAGAGCCTGAAGATCCCTTTAACATATATGCTGTGGCCATGGAATATATGAATATAGATGTAGATAAAATGAAACTATATTTTGACCGGCTCCTTGAAAAACACGAAGGGTATTTGCCTACTTATTACCATGCTGCCAAATTTTACGCTCAGATAGATAAGGAACATGCAGAAAGTATCTACAAAAAAGGTATAGCACTTGCACAATCATTAAGAAACAATCATGCACTAAGGGAGCTTAAAAGTGCCTATAATGAATTTTTATATGATGAGGAAGATTGAATGAAAAATGAGCACGGTAATTGTCTAAACCATGATTCGCATGATTTGATGATTTGTATGATTACCATTTCTGTAAAGAATTAATCTACGGCTATAATTCATTCCGGTCAAATTGTCTAAACCATGATTCGCATGATTTGATGATTTGTATGATTACCATTTCTGTAAAGAATTAATCTACGGCTATAATTCATTACGGTCAAATTGTCTAAACCATGATTGGCATGATTTGATGATTTGCATGATTACCATTTCTGTAAAGAATTAATCTACGGCTATAATTCATTCCGGTCAAATTGTCTAAACCATGATTCGCATGATTTGATGA
>JALZND010000626.1 GCA_030857845.1 Bacteroidota bacterium
GGATTATCCTGTCCGGCCTTTACTTCTATACACAGACGCTCAGGAGCAGTTGTTTTACAACCGGTTGCTAATCATTTAGGAATTACAGTTAATCTTACATTTGCTCACTTCTCATCCTTATTTTTCTTTATTTAGTGAATTATTATGTAAAAAATTCCACATACCTGATAGTGGCCCTTATCCAGTAAATATGTATTTATCATACTTTAACTTCTGGCAGAAAATATCGCTATTGTTTTTATTGACCTTTATACTGGTAAGCTGCGTGAAACAATATATTGATGATAACAGCCTGGAGATTTATCCTCATTATTATGGGGAAGATCTGGGATTAACTTACACCGGAGAACAATCTCAGTTCAAGGTTTGGTCTCCTGTAGCTTCATCCATGAAATTGAAATTGTATAAAGAAGGAAAAGGAGGCAAGCCATTTCGGGAATATGATATGAAAAAATACCCGGATGGTATATGGTCACTTACCCTTAAAGAAGACCTGGAAGGTTATTTTTATACTTACCTGCCGGGTATTGATGGAAAAATTAATTCTGAAGTTCAGGATCCTTATTCTTATGCGGTGGGTATTAATGGCAATCGAAGTGCTGTTATAGACTTGCAGAAGACCAACCCCCAGGGTTGGGAAAAAGATGTACGCCCACCGCTTGGCTCAATGAATGAAATTGTACTTTATGAAATGCACATCAGGGATATTTCCATAGACACGGCATCGGGAATACTTCACAAAGGGAAATTCCTGGGGATTACAGAATCAAATACCAGGGGTCCTGGAAATGTAAAAACCGGCCTGGATCACCTGGTAGAACTGGGAATAACACATGTACATCTTTTGCCCGCTTTTGATTTTGCCTCAATTGATGAAGAAGATAAAAATGAATTATATAACTGGGGCTATGACCCCCAGAATTATAATGTTCCTGAAGGTTCTTATGCCACAGATGCATTTAATCCTGCTGTAAGGATCCGTGAATTTAAAGCTATGGTCATGGCACTGCACAGCCGGGGAATAAGAGTGGTAATGGACGCAGTCTATAACCATACCTACGACAGGAAAAAGAGCTGCTTCCAGGAATTAATGCCTGATTATTATTATCGTCAAAATTCTGACGGATCCTATTCCAATGCTTCAGGCTGTGGAAATGAGGTAGCTACAGAACGTACTATGGTAAGAAAGCTGATAATCGAATCGGTAAATTTCTGGGCAAGGGAATATCATATCGATGGATTCAGGTTTGACCTGATGGGGGTGATGGATGTAGAAACCATGAAAGAAATCAGAAAGGGTTTAGATGAAATTGATCCTTCCATTTTTATCTATGGAGAGGGTTGGTCTGCTGGAGCAAGCTCTTACGGAGAAAATAAACGAGCGGTTAAAACCAATATAAGACAGCTGCCGGGCATTGCTGCATTTTCGGATGAATTAAGAGACGGAGTTAAGGGTTCCTATAGTAACCATGAGGCTAAGGGTTTTGTAAGTGGAGCCAAAGGCCTTGAAGAAAGTATTAAATTCGGAATAATGGCCGCAACGCTGCATCCTCAGGTACAATATAAAAAAGTTAATTATGCTACTTCGCCCTGGGCAAAAGAGCCAGACCAATGTATAAACTATGTAAGCTGCCACGACGACCTCACCTTATGGGATAAGCTTAAAGCGGCTAATACAGAAGCAGTCGAGAAAGAGTTAATAAGGATGCAGCTTCTGAGCAATACTATTGTACTTACTTCACAGGGAATCCCCTTCCTGCACGCTGGTGTGGAATTCCTGCGAACCAAGGGAGGAGATTCCAATTTATATATTTCCCCTGATTCTGTAAACAAAATTGATTGGGCCCGCAAAGCTAAGTATGAGCATGTTTTTAATTATTATAAGAAGCTCATTGCCATGAGAAAAAATCATCCGGCGTTTAGAATGAATACAAAGGAACAGATCCAGAAAAATCTTGAATTTTACACTGATGTAACTGATAATCTTATTGTATATGAAATTAATGGAGCTGCATGCGGAGATGAATGGAAAAAAATTCTGGTAGCCTTTAATGGCAGTAAGGAAGGCATTGAAATTATTTTGCCTGAAGGAAATTGGGACGTTGTATTGAGG
>JALZND010000627.1 GCA_030857845.1 Bacteroidota bacterium
GCCATGATGGCAGCATCTACTTCTTTTCCCTCTCTTTTTTGCCGGAGTAATTGCAACAGCAAACATTCCTGAAGGTTTCTTGCTGCCACTCCGGGCGGATCAAAATTTTGAATGCTTTTAATTAATATTTCTACCTCTTCCTCAGTTGTCATGATGTTTTGTCTGAAGGCAAGATCATCCACTATAGCTGATGTTTCTCTGCGGAGGTAGCCGTCTTCATCAATACTTCCAATAATTTGTTCTGTAATTCTGGCTTCTTTTTCATCCAGTTTCAGCATTCCCAACTGGCTTTCCAGCTGCTCATAAAAACTTGTTTCTATTTTATAAGGGAGTGTTTGCTTTTCTTCCTGGTCACCATAATTTTCATCTCTCAATTTATAATCAGCTATATCATCATCACCATCCTGCACATAATCAGAAATATCTATATTTTCATATTGATCATCAGAGCTTAATTCTTCGCTTTCGCTGTTAAATTCTTCTGCAGGCTGTTCGGCAAATTCATCTGTACCCTCATAATTTTCATCATGCTTATCTTCAGAAAGTTCTAATGCAGGATTTTCTTCCAACTCCTCTTTCACCCTCTCTTCCAGGTGCGCCGTGGGTACTTGCAGCAATTTCATTAGCTGAATTTGCTGTGGCGATAGCTTTTGTAATAATTTCTGTTGTAAACTTTGATGTAGACTCATGTTCAGGTTTCATTAGGGCGAAAAAAAATTCGCCTTTCCTCAAAAATCGAGCCGTAAATTTACAGTAAATAATTCATGATGAACAAAAGACTGCTTGGCCCTTTGCTGATGTTTATGATTTCTTTACCTGCATTTTCACAAACTGCATATCCAGAAATCAGCTCAGCATCTTTTAAATCTATAAAAACCATTCCATCGGATTTTTATGTAAAGGGGTTAGGTTTTTATTGTAAGAAGGAATGGCAGTTTCAAAAGACTATAAAACTTCCTTTATTTCTCAGGCTTGGAAATAAAGATTATGTAGATTTCCTGGAGGGAAAAAAATACTCAAGAAAAAACTATTAACTGTTATACATAAGGGATTAGTTTCCTAAAGTAGCTTGTCGCTTTGGGTTCACCGGCAACCAGTCCATCGGTGGAATTAATGCCGGATCTTTATAGTAGTTATTCTGCAGCGAATCGTTCCAGCCATTTGGATTATTATTAAAAGACTTACTGCTAAAATAAACACTCCCCTGTACTGTTGGATATTGACGAAGCAACTCCAACTGCTTTGGAAGTTGTGTTGGATTGTGCCAGGCTACACTTGTTTTTTCCAATGCCCTGTATACACCATGACCTATATACATATGTCTGCCGTAAGCATGTTTGCTCCACCAGTCAATTAATGTTTCGTATGCTACAAGCCTGTGACCCAGCTCCCAGTATAATTGTGGTGCTACATAATCTATCCAGCCATTTTTTGTCCATAACAAAACATCGGCATACAGGTCATCATAATTTGTTACACCACCTTTTGTCGGGCTACCCATAGGATCCTTATCCTGGTTGCGCCAAACACCAAAAGGAGAAATACCAAACTTAACCCATGGCTTTTCTTCTTTTATAGCTTTGCTCAATTTCACAATGATTGAATCAGTATTACTTCTCCTCCAGTCATCCCGCTTCATGCCATTGCCATATATATTGAAAGTTTTTGCATCGGGAAATTCTTTTCCTGCAACACGATAAGGATAGAAATAATCATCCATATGCACCGCATCAATGTCATATCTTTTTACAATATCCTTTACCACTTTGGTTACCCATTCCTGCCCTTCTTTATTACCCGGATCAAAATATAATTTACCACCATATTCCAAAAACCATTGTGGATGTAATTTGGTTATATGAGAAGGTGCAATAGAAGACCTGGTGATGTTAAAGTTTGCACGATAAGGATTTAACCATGCATGAAATTCAAAACCACGTTTATGAGATTCATTCACCATAAATTCTAGCGGATCATAATAAGGAAAGGGAGGTTTGCCTTGCGTGCCTGTTAACCACTGGCTCCATGGTTCAAAAGGGGAAGGATAAAAGGCATCTGTTGCGGGTCGAACCTGCACTATGACGGCATTCATTCCATTCTTTTTATG
>JALZND010000628.1 GCA_030857845.1 Bacteroidota bacterium
CTGTAGTACAGTTCCGGTTACGGGAAGAAGGCAATTGTCTTTAATTCCCAGTTCACAGTTGCTGCCCCTAAGCTTTAACAGTTATGCCCAAGTGCTGGATTCTGCTCAAATTGTGAGGAATACCCCCGAAGCACAAATGGTCAACAGGGTGGGCAATAATATTAAGGCTGCTGTAGAAAAATATATGGCCCAAAACAATATGTCAGATCAGCTTCAGGGTTTTGAATGGGATTTCAATCTTATAAAAGATGATAATATGATAAATGCCTGGGCAATGCCTGGAGGAAAAGTCGCTTTTTACACAGGGATTTTACCTGTATGCCAGGACGAAACCGGTGTTGCCGTTGTTATGGGTCATGAGGTTGCCCATGCAATTGCCAATCATGGTGGTGAAAGGATGTCACAAGGGCTTGTACAGCAACTTGGCGGTGTGGCTCTAAATGTTGCATTAAGGGATTATGCACCTCAGACTCAACAGTTGGCCATGACAGCTTTTGGTTTAGGTTCTGCTGTAGGGTATGTATTGCCTCATAGTAGAAACCAGGAATCTGAAGCAGATGAAATGGGATTAATTTTCATGGCCATGGCTGGATACGATCCAAATGAAGCCCCAAGATTTTGGGAAAGAATGCAGGCAAAATCAGGTGGAAGTGGTGGACCTCCTGAATTTCTTTCTACACACCCTGCGCCACAAAGAAGAATAAAAGATCTTCAGTCGCAAATTCCAAATGCAATGAAGTATTATAATAAAAGATAAAATCTAGTTTAAATAAAAGATAAAATAATAGAGGAGCTTCAATTAAGCTCCTCTATTATTTAAAGAAGTTTTACAGAATATTTTTTACAGATCAAAAATTATTTAATAACCAACTGATGCAGTGAATCCCTAATTTCTGTTAGAAGCACTTCTTCTTTAGTAGGTGCAGGGGGAATATCGGGAGATTCTGCCTTTTTTCTCATTAAAGAATTCATTCCTTTGATTAACATAAAAATTATTAAAGCCAGCAAAAGAAAACTGAAGACAACAGTAATAAAATTTCCATAAGCAAAAACAGGTCCTATTGCCTTTGCTTCTGCAAGGGTCAAGCCATATGGAATGTTTTCCTTGAGAGGATAGTATAAATCTGAAAAGTCTACATCACCTACCATAACCCCCACCAAAGGCATGATAAGATCCTCAACGACAGATTGTATAACTAATCCAAATGCAGCGCCAATTATGACAGCTACTGCAAGATCTATTACATTGCCACGCATGGCAAATTCTTTAAATTCTTTTATCATGTTATTAGATGTTTAATTAAATTATTTGAGTAAAATTTATGAAATGTATTGAATTTTACTTGTATTAGATACAATCAAAAGTTGAAAATGAAAAAGAAGTAGTATTAAATAAAAAGCCGTAAGTTGAAAAAGTAAAAACTTCCTTCACGAAGAATAATTTATGATCGGAAAAACTTCCAATCATTGTCTTATAAAAACATCTTTAAGTAAAGTCGGCAGTAGCAACTTGTAATTTATAAATTAGATCTTATAAATTACAAGCTATATTTGTTTAAGGATTACTCTTTCAAATAATGTGCCCTTAATCTTCTTTAAGTATCTTATGGTTTTTTGGTAAATAGGAAAGAAGTTCCCGCACCTCCTCATATGAAACAAGGTGATATTTAGCTTTTGTAGCACCATATCCAACTTTAATACTATAAGCATCTTTCGGTAAAGAGCCAAACATTTCTTCATCCGCCTGGTCATCACCAATGGCAATAATCAAGTCCCAATGTTCTCGTTTTACCCACTTACGTATTGATTCATGCTTCTTAATATCAGCAACTCTTACTTCTACAGATTTTTTACCTTCAATTATTTCTAAATTAAATTTTGTACAGGGATGAATGAAGGTATTGAGAAATTCCTGAACTCTAAGGTTGGCAAGCCAGGCATCAACTTTTCTATAGTGCCATACAATAGAATGGGTCTTTTCTTCAATAAAGGATCCTGGTGTTTTATCAATAAATTCTTTGAAGTAGTGCATTACTTCCCCCTTCCAATCATCACAGATTTTACTGTTTTGTTTCCAAACAAAGTTTTCTCTTGACCAGCTGCCAT